>JBEDEU010000140.1:0-6031 GCA_041175585.1 Pseudomonadota bacterium
CTGCCCCGGTGGGTATTTCACCAAACCACAGGTCAAACTGGTCGAAACGCTTGTCCAGAACAAAGATCGGGAGTGGCTGTGCGTACCATGCCATCCGACTCGCAAGTGTCCAATTGCGTAAGGATATCGAGGGGATATGGTGTTGGTGGCTGAGCCTCTGGGCCATCGCCCCTGCATTTTTCCAGCCCCACATGTCGGCGAGCGGGTTCTTCTTGCCCCAGGGGTGATCCTGCCCGATGCCCGGTATGCCCACAAAGAAAAGCAAGGTAAACGCTGCAAGACAAATCACCACCTGGGCTCGCACGAAAGCGCGAATCCAGAACTGTTTGCCGCTCGCCCAGTGCGCACCTATGGCGTTCGCTGCAAAGGGGATCATCGCTAGCCATGCTGGTGCGGTCCAGTGTGGAAGGCTTCCACCGCCTGAGAGAATTGCGGTCACGCCAAAAGGAACAATAAAAAACAACGTGAGACCCGCGATCAGCCATTGCTTTTGCCGAAAGATGTCGCGCAAGCAAAGGTAGGCACCTAGCACGAGGAGTGGCCCATAGGCCCCGATTTGAATTCCGACGAAGGCCGCTAGGCGGCGCAGTTGCCAGGTGCCGCCGCCGCCATGCTTGAGTTGGTAAGCGAACGAGACCCACTCGTGTTGAGCGTTCCAGACAAAAACTGGGGTGACGATCAGGCATGCTACGGCAACCGCAAGCCAAGGTCCTTTCTTTGCAAGTAGGGCGATGCCGTGCGTGCGCAAAAGAATCGCAATCACGGTGAGCGCCGGGAGAATGGCGGTGTACTTTGAGAGCCCAGCCAACCCTAGGAGTGCACCAAGGATTAGCCAACGTTTAAGTGATATGGCCTGCGAATCTCGCGGCGCGATCGCGAGCCTCAGTGTGCTTTGCATAATCAGCAGAGTCAGCACCATCAGCAACGTGTCTGGCAACAAACCTACGGCAAGTACATGCATGAGGGGTGCGCACAGCATGAGCGCGACCGCCCAGAGTCCCGCCGTTTCTTTTGCGGATGGCGAGTAGTTCCAACTGGGAACCATGTCGTTCACGTCGAGGGCGAGTCTGCGCGCGAGCAGACAGGCGGCGAGCCATAGTGCTTGGGGAATGAGCCGCAGGATCGCGTCTGGTACACCGAGCGCAACGAGCGGCCATTGAATCCAGCCTACGAGAGGAGGGTGATCAAAATAGCTCCAGTCCAGGCGCACTGCATAGTAGGCGTAATGCGCTTCGTCGACAGAGAGTGTCAGAAGGGTCGCGAACGTGACATGAATCGCTAAGCCAAGTGCCAGTAAGCCGAGAAGCCGACGTGTCGGCTGCCACGTAGGCGTGTAACCGACAGAGGGGCTTGTGTTTGCCACGGCGCTGCTTTCTATTGCGCTTGGACAGGTAATACGCGCCAGGTGATCTGTCGCTTACCGTCCTGGGCGAGAATCTTTACGTTGACGCGCTGAACAACAAAACCCTCGGGTAAGTTCGCTACTCCACTGACTGGCAGGTAATGATTGAACTGCACGGCAGAGCGAGGTGTTGGAATAGTTTCAACGCGCCCGGTCGGCCAGCGGCCCTCGTAGGAGAGTTCCAACCACCCTGTGAAGTCCTGCTTCTCTGGCTTGGCGCGAAGTAACCAGATGAGATACGAAAGCTGCCCGCCTTTTTTTGCTTGATTGAAGGTGCTGGTGCTTACGCCGACGACTCCGTAGCGCGGGTCGAAAGGTAATGTTTGAACCATGAGGTTCAGCTGCTCTTTCATGGGGGCGATGATTGCTTGCGCCGTCGAGAGCTCTTCTCGCAGACTTTTGATAATGTCTGCGTTTTGCGTGCGCTCACCCTCGAGCGAACGAGCGTGGTTATCTACTTGTGTTTGTAATGCTTGACGCTCAGCCGAGACGAGTTTTAGTTCGTCGGTGAGTTTTTGCGCTTGTTCCGTTGTTAGGCGCTTGGCGCCGTAACTCGCTTGCAGGAAAAGTACGCCACCGCCTCCTAGAAGTACGCCTAGGAGTAAGACGATCAGCCAGCTTGGGATACGACGCGGGCGGCGCCGTGTGTCGTACGGAGCGGGCTTAAAAACCGCACGTTTTGCTTGGACGCGAATGACCATTGGGAGTTAGAGTTGCTGCTTGAGTCTATATTCTAACGCCGCGAGACGTTCTGGCGTTCCAACGTCGAGCCAGAAGCTCTCGTGTACATCGCCGATTATTTTTTTCTCCATCATTGCTGCCCGAAGAAGCGGCGCGAGTTTGGCGGGTTGCCCGATCGCAGTATCTGCGAAAAGAGCGGGTTGATAGACGCCGATGCCGGAAAATGTCTTGCGCATACTGGCCTGGTCGCTCAGGTGCCCATCCTCAAGTCGAGTGAAGTCTCCTTTGGGGTGATGTTCAGGGTTTTCGACTAAAAGCAGCCAGGCAAGATGCTTGGTTCGAAGCAGTTCTTGAGCGATGGCGTGGGCGTCAATCGGATTCCAATCACACCAAATATCGCCGTTGATGACTAAAAAGGGTTCGGGACCCAGGAGCGGTCCTGCGGTGGCTATTCCGCCAGCTGTTTCCAATGCGACCGTCTCTGGTGAGTACTGAATTCGAACGCCGAACTCAGAACCATCACCGAGTAGGTCTTCAATCTTTTGCCCAAGCCAGGCATGGTTGATGACAACGTCTGTGATCCCGGCCGTGGCGAGTTTTTCAAGATGCCAAACGATGAGCGGTTTACCCCCGACAGGTAGTAGCGGCTTCGGTAGGTGGTCGGTTAAAGGGCGCATCCGTTCGCCCCGGCCGGCTGCCAAAATCATCGCATGCATTAGAAGGTGTACCCGACTTTGGTTTGTACCTGATCCAGTTGATCGAGGACGCGCAGCAATGGTTTGAAGGCGATGTAACGGCCGGCGACTTGTCTGACATACTGATTCACGCGTGGCATGTGTGCGAGATATGAGGCCTTACCGTCACGGTGGTTCAGACGCGCGAATACCCCGAGGATCCGAAGATTGCGTTGTAGGCCCATCCACTCATAGTCTCGGTGAAAATCGGCAAAGTCGGTAGGTACGGGTAAATTGCTTTTGCGAGCCTGCTCCCAGTAGCGGATCGCCCAGTCGATTTGCTGCGGTTCCTCCCAGGTGGTTCTGGCGTCCATCACAATAGAGGCGAGATCGTAGGTAATTGGCCCCGCGACCGCATCTTGAAAGTCGAGGATTCCCGGGTTCGGGCCAAATTTTTCTTCCTCACATAGCATTAAGTTGGGTGAATGAAAGTCCCTGTGCACGAAAACTTCAGGCTGCGCTGCGTTGTGTTTGACCAACACGTCGAAAACGCCGTCTAGGGCCTGCAAGGCCTCGGGGGTGAGCGTGGTTTTGCAATGCACGCTTGTGTACCACTCTGTAAACAGGCCGAGCTCCTCTTTGAGGCGCGCAGCGTCATAGCGAGGTAGCCCCTGGACGTTGGCTGCCTGCATACGAACTAGTGCTGAGAGCGCGTCACGATACATTTTCTGTAAAGTGGAATCCTCTATGCCTTCGACGATTTTGTTGTAGTAAGTTGTTGGACCAAGGTCAGAAAGCAGTAAAAAACCCTGATCTAAGTCTTTTTCGATAATGTTTGGAACGTTCAGTCCCACTGCCGCCAAACGGTCGGCGACATCGACAAATGGCCGGCAGTCTTCCTTAGGGGGCGGGGCGTCCATAACCACTAAGGTCCCGCCGGCAGACTCTATTCGGAAATAGCGCCTAAAGCTGGCATCGCTTGAAGCGGGCGCAAGTGTGTCAACTTTTAGACCTAGTTTCTGAGGAATTCGATTTAACCAATTGACTAATAATGGTATTCTTTGATCTGACATTGTCTAAAAAACCCTAAATTTGGCTGTACCAGAACTATAATAGCTCTGAAGCGGCGAGGGTTTGCCGGATTTTGACGACAAACTTTGGGTAGAACTGCCCTGAATAGGTGACTGTTTAAAGCGTGCTGTTTCTTTTTGCTCGACTTTTTCTCGCAACGACTCTGGGAATAAGTGTGGGGGCTGTGCAAGCCCAAAACACCGAGACGATCCCAGGCGAGGCGCCTACTCAGGCGGCCTCCGGGCAGGCGCCTCCGAAAAAAGCACCACCAAAAAGTACGCAGCCTAAAAGTACGCAGCCTAAAAACACGCAGCCTAATCAAGCTGCCGCCAAGCCGAAGCCGGCACCTGTCAAAACAGCTCAGGCCACCACCCAGCCAACGGCCCAGCCTGCTACCAAGCCAGCGACAAAGCCTGCAACGCAGTCAGCGACTTCGTCAGCCCCCAAGCCAGCGGCCAAACCCGCTACCAAGCCAGTTGCGAAACCCGCCGCAAAGCCAGTTGCAGCTCCACCGCCCGCGCCCCGAGTGCAGTTGATGGGGTTGAGGGTGGCCCCAAAGCTTGATCGTTTTGTGCCTCCAGAAAATCAGATGCCTGGCTTCCTTGAGGCCCGTGAAATGTGGGGTAGTGCGCAAGGTAACGTGCAGATGCTCGGCGATGCCGCAATGCGAAGGCAGGATGCGGTGTTGCGTGCTAATTACATTGATTACAACAAGACCACCGGCGTGCTCGACGCGCAGACCAACGCACGCCTGATTCGCGACGGAAACGTGATTTCCGGCACGAGCATTATCTATAACTCTGAGGACGGTACGGCCAGTGTTGATCAGCCTAATTTCTGGATTGAAAATGGCGGAGCTGGCGTAGGGTCATGGGCAGATGTATTCAACAAGAATCAGATGAGTCTGAAGGATGTTACCTATAGCGGTTGCCCGTGCCCGCAGCCATCTTGGTACATCGAAACCGAGAAGCTTGATCTAGATTACGCAGAAAATGAAGGTGTCGCGCGTAATGGAGTTCTGTACTTTAAAAACGTTCCGATTCTGGCAGCTCCCTATCTAACATTTCCGATCAAGAAAGAGCGTAAGAGCGGCTTACTGCTTCCGACGTTCGGCAATACGACCAATACCGGCTTTGACTACACCCAGCCGTACTATTTCAATATTGCACCGAACTACGATATGACGGCGCAGTTACGCACCATGACAAAACGTGGCGCGCAATTAGGTAGTGAGTTCCGTTACATGGGAGAGAGCTACTCCGGTGTAGCGGCCGGCACATACTTGCCAAATGACATCCAGACAGGGCAGGACCGTTGGCTGTACTCGGCGCAATATGGGCAGCGCTTTGGCGGCGGCTTCTATGGTGGCTACAACGCGAGTGGTGTGTCTGACGATAACTATTTTAAGGATTTTGCCAATATTGGTATCAACCAGGCCACAGTGACGGCGCTGCCGCGTCAAGTGGGCACAGGTTGGGCCAACGAGTATTGGAACACCATGGCTCAAGTGGTGACGTTTCAAACGATTCGGCCAAGCGGAACGTTTGTGACCCCTCAGTACAACAAGGTTCCTGAATACACGATTAATGGTGGGCGTTTTGACATCAATGGTTTTGATCTACAAAGTCAAAACACATTAACCAAGTTTCAAATGCCCACTGATCAGCGCTTTGCTTATGGTCCGCTGGGGTCGTTGCGTTGGAAGCCGGATGGTCAACGGGCGCTGTCATACAACTCGATTGCCTATCCAATCGTCAAGCCTGGCTGGTACGTCACACCCAAAGTCGCACTGAGCATGGCGCAATACCAGACAGAATGGTATGGCCTCGAGAACTGGTATGGATACGGTCAGTCGTCAAACTCTCGTGTGTTGCCGATCATGTCTGTGGATTCGGGCATGACCTTCGAGCGTGACACAACATTCTTTGGCAAACCGGCGCTGCAAACGCTTGAGCCGCGCGCCTATTATCTGAGAGTGCCTTACCGAGATCAGTCCCAGTTCCCTGTCTACGACACGACCATGGCTGATTTCAGTTTCTCTTCGGCCTTCCAGGAGAATATTTTTACTGGCTTTGATCGCATTGCCAATGCAAACCAGGCGACCTTAGGATTGACTAGCCGCTGGCTTGACGCAAATAGTGGCTTTGAGCGTTTGCAACTATCGGTTGCCCAGCAGTTTTATTTTGAAGATCAGTACGTCACA
>JBEDEU010000141.1:0-6013 GCA_041175585.1 Pseudomonadota bacterium
TTCGCTAGGGATCGACACAGCGTGTCGTGCGTATCCAGATCCCCAATCACGTGGCCACCACCGTGGTAATACACCAGTGCAGGCAAGATGGCGTCGGCTTTGCTACCGATTGGACGAATCACGCGCACGGGGATCGGGCCAAGCGGCCCTGGCACGTGAATGTCTTTGCTTTCTGCAACCTCCGGCGGTTCTGGTTGACTAAAGAAACGACGCTCGCGATAAAACTGCCGCGCCTCAACAGGCGGCGAGGCATGCATTGGAGGAATCCCTTTCTCTGCGACTAGATCAATCAGGGCTTTTGCTTGTGGATCGAGCATGGCAGGTTTCCTCTTGTGCAGTAACGGCAGCTTTAGCGGACTTCGATTTCGATGAAGGCGACTTCGTGTGCGCTGGCGTTGATGACGTTGTGATGTACGCCTGCGCCGCGCGTGTAGGATTGCCCGAGTTTGAGCGGAAACTCTTTGAGGCCCTCGGGTGTTTCCAAGTGCAATAGGCCGTTTGCAATCGGCACGACCACGTAGTCGTGGCCGTGGGTGTGCCAGCCAGTTTCGGCACCTGGCGCGAAGCGCCATTCGGTCACGATCACGCGCTCATTGTCGATCTGTTTGGTCGGAACTGCTTGTGGTCGTGTGCTCATGGCGTTTGCTCGCAGTGGAAAATGACAGCGTGATTACATGCCGGTGTAGACCGGTCCTTCGCCGCCCTGGGGGGCGACCCACACGATGTTCTGTGTGGGGTCTTTGATGTCGCATGTTTTGCAATGTACGCAGTTCTGGGCGTTGATCTGGAGCTTGTCGGCACCCTGATCATCCTTGATGTATTCGTACACACCTGCGGGGCAGTAGCGAGACTCTGGACCACCGTATTTTGCAAGGTTTACCGAGACCGGCACCGAGGCATCTTTTAGTGTCAAATGGATCGGCTGATTTTCTTCATGGTTGGTATTAGAAATAAACACCGAACTCAAGCGATCGAAGGTCAAAACACCATCGGGTTTTGGGTACTCAATGCGTGGACACTGATCAGCTGGCTGCAGGCATTCGTGATCCCGTTTGGTGCGATGGATCGTCCAGGGCATATTGCCTTTCAGCAACCATTGCTCGATACCGGTCATGACGGTGCCGACAGCGCGACCCTTCTTAAACCATTGTTTAAAGTTGCGCGCTTTGTTTAGTTCTGTGTGTAGCCATGAAGACTCAAAAGCGGCTGGGTAGGCGGGTAGTTCGTCGTGGCTGCGTTCCGCGACCAGTGCGTCGAAAGCGGCTTGCGCAACCATCATGCCTGACTTGATTGCAGCGTGGCTGCCTTTGATGCGGGATGCATTCAGGAAGCCGGCTTCGCAACCCACCAGCGCACCGCCTGGGAAAATCAGCTTGGGCAGGGACAGCAGTCCACCCGCAGTGATGGCTCGCGCGCCGTAAGCGAGTCGTTTGCCGCCTTCGAAGGTGCCACGAATCGCTGGGTGTGTTTTGTAGCGCTGGAATTCTTCAAAAGGGGAGATCCAGGGGTTGGCGTAATCAAGTCCCACGACCATACCCACGGCGACCTGGTTGTTGTTCAGGTGGTACAGGAAGGAGCCGCCATATGTATCGGAATCCAGCGGCCAGCCGGCGGTATGCACGACAAGACCAGGCTTGGACTTGGCTGGATCGATTTCCCAGAGTTCTTTGATGCCAATACCGTATGCCTGTGGATCACGGCCTTCGTCAAGCTTGAATTTGGCGATGAGTTCGCGACCGAGCTGTCCGCGCGCACCCTCGGCAAACACGGTGTACTTTGCGAGCAGCTCCATGCCTTGTTGGTACTGGTCGGTTGGCTGGCCATCGCGGCCTACGCCCATGTCGCCCGTGGCGACACCGCGCACCGCGCCTTTGTCGTCGTACAAGACTTCAGCTGCGGCAAAGCCAGGGAAGATCTCGACACCGAGCGCTTCAGCTTGTTCGCCGAGCCAGCGCGCTACGTTACCCAGACTAACGATGTAGTTACCGTGGTTCTGAAAGCACTCGGGCAGTAGCCACTCGGGTGTTTTGTGCGAGCCAGTGGGGGATAAAAACAGAAACTCGTCCTCAGTGACTGCCGTGTCAAGCGGAGCCCCTTTTTCTTTCCAGTCTGGGATCAGTTCGGTCAGTGCAATCGGATCCATGATTGCGCCAGACAGGATGTGGGCCCCAATCTCACTACCTTTTTCGAGTACACAAACTGAAACTTCATGATCGCGCTCGGCAGCCAGCTGCTTGAGCTTGATGGCGGTTGCCAGGCCAGCGGGACCGCCGCCGACCACAACAACGTCATATTCCATCGATTCACGTGCGGACATAAGAGTCTCCCTGCTTAAAAGGTATGATGTTTAATCGTTCGATTGTATTGCACGGTTAGTGGACTTTTTACTGCCGAGGCCTTGCAAAGAGCCGAAGCAACCCTTTTGCATTTCTTGCGGAGAATCTTGTGGCTGTCTCTGATGGACCGACCCTCGCCGTTGGCGATATCTTTGATATGGATGTGCCCATGCGCTGGGCCGATGCTGACCCACTAAACCATTTAAATAATGCAAACTATTTCCGATATATGGAAGAAGGGCGCATCCGAATGTTTTATGAGGGTGGGGTTAGCCAATCCGAGCGACTGAATCCAGTGGTCGTACATTGCTCGTGCGACTTTAAAAAGCCGATTACATACCCTGCGACAATCCGCGTGAGCCACAGAGTGGTCAGCATTGGGCGGTCGAGTATGGAACACGCGGTCGATCTGTCGGTCGTGCAGGGTGATCAGCTCGAATTGTGTGCCCAAGGCAAGTCCGTCATGGTTTTAATGGACTTTGATTCGGGCAAGTCCCATCCCTGGCCGCCTGAGATCCTTCAGGCGTTGGCAAGGTCTATAAATCGTCGATAATCTCGTTTAAGCGATAACCAAGGAGCGGTTTGCATGAACAAGCTATATCCAAGCGCCAAAGAGGCGCTCACCGGGATTCTTAAAGATGGTCAAACCATCGCCGTAGGCGGATTCGGGCTCTGCGGAATCCCCGAAGCACTGATCGAAGCGGTGCGTGACCTGGGAACCAAAGACCTGACCTGTATCAGCAACAACGCGGGCGTTGATGGATTTGGTCTAGGTATGCTCTTGCAGACGCGTCAAGTGCGTCGCATGGTGGCGTCCTATGTAGGTGAAAACAAAGAGTTTGAGCGTCAGTTCTTGGCGGGTGAACTCGAGCTGGAATTTACGCCGCAAGGCACGTTGGCCGAGCGCCTGCGCGCAGGCGGCGCTGGGATCCCTGCATTTTTTACAAAGACGGGTGTGGGCACAGTTGTTGCGGAAGGCAAAGAAATCCGCGAATTCGATGGCGAGCAATACATCATGGAACGCGCCCTGGTGCCGGAGGTCTCTCTGGTCAAGGCGTATATCGCGGATCGCAGTGGTAACTTGATTTTTAGTAAAACAGCGCGCAACTTCAATCCGCCCGTTGCGATGGCCGGGAAAATTACGGTTGTTGAGGTTGAGAAGATCGTTGAGAACGGCACACTCGAGCCCGAAAACATCCATCTTCCTGGAATCTATGTGCATCGCATTGTGATCAATGCGACACCCGAAAAACGCATCGAACAACGTACTGTTCGCGCAGCGAGCTAAGGAGAACAATCATGGCATGGACTCGTGATGAGATGGCTGCGCGTGCAGCACGCGAACTCAAAGATGGCTTTTACGTGAACCTTGGTATTGGATTGCCTACGATGGTTGCGAACCACGTACCAAAGGGGATCGAGGTATGGTTGCAGTCCGAAAACGGGTTGCTCGGTATCGGCCAGTTCCCGCTTGAGAGCGAAGTTGATCCGGATTTGATCAACGCTGGCAAGCAAACAGTCACAACCTTGCCAGGTTCATCGATTTTTTCTTCAGCGGATTCTTTTGCAATGATCCGTGGCGGAAAAATCAACCTGGCAATACTTGGCGCGATGCAAGTCTCCGAGCAAGGTGACCTAGCTAACTGGATGATCCCAGGCAAGATGGTTAAGGGCATGGGCGGCGCGATGGACTTGGTCGCGGGCGTAGGTCGAGTGATTGTGCTGATGGAGCATGTCGCGCATAAAAAAGACGGCACAGTTGACCTGAAGTTGTTGCCCAAGTGCACCTTGCCGTTGACCGGCGTTGGCGTAATCGACATGGTGATCACCGATCTGGGCGTGATGGAAGTGACACCGAATGGTTTGAAGTTACTCGAACTTGCACCTGGGGTGACGGTTGACGAGATTAAGTCTAAGACGGCTGCCAAACTCGACGTATCCGCAGTTTGATTTGTCCCTAAGTCTAGGTGGCGTATCGTGGGAATGTTGCGAGGTTTCGCTACAATCTGCACCACGACTCGCACACCTAGGACTTTGACATGGATCTCTTCACCAGTTTGCTTAATTTGTTGCTGCACATTGATAAGACAATGTTGCAGTTCATCGAGTCTTACGGTGTTTGGATCTACGTCCTTTTAGTTGTCATTATTTTTTCTGAAACCGGTCTGGTTTTCATGCCGTTTTTGCCGGGCGACTCATTGCTGTTTGTCGCGGGTGCGATTTGCGCGATGGGAAAGATGGACATCTATTTGCTCATTGCACTGTTAACAACTGCGGCAATCGTCGGCGATGCTGTGAACTATGCGGTAGGGCGCTGGTTTGGAGCCGCGCTCATTGAGCGTACTAGTCTAGTCAATCCCAAGCATTTGGCCTACACGCAAGGTTTCTATGATCGCTATGGCGGTCAAACTGTGATCATCGCGCGCTTTATTCCCTTTGCCCGCACTCTAGCTCCTTTCGTTGCGGGTTTTGCTAAGTATGATCCCAAAAAATTTGTGTTTTTTAATGTGACGGGCGCCATCATCTGGGTCGTGTCACTGACCGTTGCAGGTTATTGGTTTGGAAACCTTCCGTTTGTCCGAGACAACCTGACACTGGTGATTCTCTTCATTATTTTTCTTTCAATTTTGCCGGGCATTATCGCGTTCCTGCGCGCTAAATTCTCTAAAGAAACCAAATGAGTCAGGCAACAGTTGGGCCTCTCACGGCCCTAAGAGCTGCCATGCGCGCCGCTGGTGTGCAGGCTTGCCTCATACCGTCGGCTGATCCGCATCTATCTGAATACTTGCCTGACTACTGGCAACTCAGGCCGTGGCTCACGGGTTTTACCGGCTCGGTCGGAACGGTGGTTGTGACCGAGACCTTCGCAGGGCTGTGGGTCGATAGCCGCTATTGGGTTCAGGCTGAGGCAGAGCTTTCTGGTTCCCCTGTCACGCTGATGAAGATTGGTGTTGCAACGGATCCCGCGCATACGCAGTGGCTTGCCGAGCACCTTCCCGTAGGCGCCGTCGTAGCTGTCGATGGAAGGGCGCTTGGTCTGATGGCACGCGAAGCGCTGTTGACTGCCTTCGCATCGCGTCAGATCAAACTTGTGATCGATCAAGATTTACCTGGTCAGTGTTGGACTGCAAGGCCCCCTTTACCAAACGCACCGATTCGTGATTTGCCTATTGAAATCGCGGGCGAGTCGCGCAGCGAAAAACTCGCACGTGTCCGTACAGTCATGCAGGAAAAAGGTGCGCAATGGCACGTCCTGTCTACACTTGATGATATCGCTTGGCTATTGAATTTGCGGGGCAGTGATGTTTCGTTTAATCCGGTTTTCCTTGCACATGTTCTTGTTGGCTTGGAGGATGTGACTCTCTTTGTGTTGCCGGGAAAGGTGGATAGCACCTTAGCGCGTACGCTGGCGGCCGATGGTATTGAAGTGCTTCCTTACGATTCCGTCGCCAGCGAGCTGTCAAAGCTTCCGCCCGCGGCCACCGTTCTGTTTGATCCGGCGCGTACAACGTGTGCCCTAATTGATCAAATCGTTGCCAACACGGTGCGTGCGATCAATCCAAGCACGTTCTTTAAGTCGCAAAAGACTGAGTTCGAGCTTGGTAACGTGCGTCGTGTGATGGAGCAAGATGGTGCCGCCCTATGCGCGTTTTTTGCGTGGCTCGAGCAAGCAATTG
>JBEDEU010000142.1:0-5986 GCA_041175585.1 Pseudomonadota bacterium
AACTTTTATTCTTAATGGCGATGGACGAGATTGGAGACTCGCGTGATCAGTTTTTTGCCAAACAGGATGAGTTTCCGTCCTATAAGGATAGCAACATCCCTCTTTCACCGATCGCGCAGCAATACTTTACTCGTGGGCCACCCGCAGCATTGAGCTACGTGAACTTTGTATTTGCTAGCCTGATCAATCGTATCTGGTTCTTCATATTAAGTGCCCTCGCGATTTTGTATCCGCTCTATCGTCTCATTCCGAACGTTCGCGCAAAGCTCGGACAAATGAAAGCCAATGATGCGCAAGAAATGTTATTCGAGGTCCAAGCTCGCTTTGCCAAGGCAGAGACCGAAAAAGAGTTTAATGCCGTTATGCAAGATTTCTATTTGCTACAAAATGAGATCGACACTTGGATACCACGAATTAGCATTGGTCACTATTACGGAGTAGTGGGAACAATCCGCCATGTCAACAACGTTGCACAAGCACGTAAGGTACTAATAGAATCACGCGAGCAAACCGACAAGCCAGCTTAGTTGTCTAATCTTGCCGGCTGTGGTCTATGTACCCATGCCGAGGTCAAACGAAATCTGCACCCCATGCGTAGCGTAGCCATTGGCTTGAATTTGCCGGCTGATGTCATCTGGATCCAGCCCCACAGCTCTGCGTCCGGGGATGATTTCAATGTTCGATTTGAATGGTGCGACATTTTTTAGGTCTGCGTCGATATCACTGGGAAACAAAAATTCGCCGATATCCGTTTCTGCAGGAACCGATAAATACTTCTGCCCGTCTGTCGTACTGCGATAGATGTCGATTTTCATGAACGCACTCCTTTATGTAATTATCTGACTGTTTTAGCATCCTGACCAAACAGAATCGCCTTTGCCTTCTGGTCAACCGTCGGCGCAACATTGATCGACTTAGCAAGTTCATACGCCTTTTGCGTTGCAGATCGCGTCTTCATCCGAACAAACCAGGCCTCAAGCGCTGGGAAAAGCTTTAGGTCTTGACGCTGGCGTTCGTGCGGCACAATCCACGGATAGATCGCCATATCTGCAATAGAGTATTCATCACAAATGTAATCACGACCGTCAGACAAACGTTTATTCAATACACCGTATAAACGAGAGGTTTCTTTCACATAGCGCTCAATCGCATAGGGCAATTGCTCTGGTGCATATTGCACAAAGTGATGATTTTGGCCGGCCATTGGACCCAAACCGCCCATCTGCCAGAACAGCCATTGCAAACAATCATTTCTGCCACGCAATTCTTGGGGGATAAACCGCTTGGTCTTATCTGCCAGGTATAAGAGAATGGCTCCTGATTCGAAAACGCTGATGGGCTCACCGCCGCCAACCGGATCATGATCAACAATTGCCGGTATACGGTTGTTTGGTGCAATTTTTAAAAACTCAGCTTCGAATTGCTCACCCTTACTGATGTTGATCGGTCTGATCGTGTAGGGAAGACCACACTCCTCAAGAAACATCGTAATTTTGTGTCCATTGGGAGTCGTCCAGTAGTAAAGATCAATCATGTTCAGCTTCCAGTAACGAGTATTGAGGGAGAGTTTCACATAAAACGCCGAGGGAAAACCACATACACCGCTCTTTAACCAAGGTTATCGACCGATTCCTGTTGTATAACCATGCCATCGTCGTCAAACCGGAGAAACACATGCGCTTTATGTCTTCTACTTCCCGTGCACTCATCGCAAGCGTGGCTATGGCAGCCACATTTATTGGTACAGCCTCCGCACAGTCGGACTACCCAAATCGTCCTGTATCCGTCATTGTTCCGCAGGCGACGGGTGGAGCCAACGACACGATCGCACGCATCGTGGCTGCAAAGCTAAGCGACGTGCTCGGGCAACAGTTTGTTGTAGAAAATCGTCCTGGCGCCGGTGGCAATATCGGAACTGCCGCAGCGGCCAAGGCCAAACCGGACGGCTACACCCTGCTGCTTACAACCAACAGCACGCAAGTGATCAATCCGTGGCTCTATAAAACGACTGGTTTTGATCCACTTAAAGATTTTGCGGCGGTCGGTCTAGTCGCGAGCGCAGGATATGTGCTCGTGGTCAACTCCGCGTTTCCCGCAAATAACGTGGCAGAACTTATTGCGCAGGCCAAAGCAAACCCAGGCAAGATCAACTACGCCTCAGCCGGTAATGGCACACTGAATCATTTGATTGTAGAGATGTTCAAGCAGAAAGTGGGCATCGACATGCAGCACGTGCCGTACAAGGGTGCTGCAGCCGCAGCAACTGATGTCGCAGGTGGTCAGGTGCCCGTATCTGTCCAGAGCGCCCCCTCCTCATTGTCGCTCCTCGCCTCCGGAAAAATCAAAGCCCTCGCAGTGACAAACGAAAAGCGTATCGCTGCCCTGCCTAACACGCCTTCCATTAGCGAAACAATTCCTGGCTTCGGCTCGACGCCTTGGTATGGCATCTTGGCACCAGCTGGCACGCCTACCGCGATCGTAGACAAACTCAATGCCGCCATCAAAACTGCTTTGGCTGACAAAGAGGTACAAGATAAGCTGATCAAGCAAGGTTGCGAAGCGATGCAAAACACGCCTCAGCAGTTCGCTACGCTGCTCAAGGACGATCTCGCGACCTGGGAAAAAATCGTTAAAGACTCAGGTGCACGGGTAGATTAACCTCACAACAAAACCGCTTCGGTTGAGCTGAAGACTGTCTGGGCACCAGACGTAATCAATTCAGCTCTAACTTAAGCGACTTAGCCACATCGCCCCATTTTGTTGACTCTGCTTCTAAAAATTTCGTGAAAGCAGCTGGAGTTTGAGGGTCGGGCTGCACACCAAGCTTCTCAAACCTTGCGATGACCTCAGGTTCTCGCAAGGCTTCGGTGACAGCCTTATTTAATACTTCTAAAATTTTTGGTGGCAAGTTTGCTGGTGCAAACAGGCCAAACCAACCTTGCGCACTAAAGTCTGGAAAACCAGACTCAGCGACCGTTGGCACATTCGGCACAGCCGCTGAACGTTTCGCGCCAGTAATCGCCAAAATTTTCAAACGTCCACTCGCGACATTATTTAACGAGGTCGCGATCGAGGTTTCGAATGACAGAGCAATTTGGTTTGCCAACAAGTCCTGCATGGCGGGCCCAGCTCCCTTATACGGCACATGCATCAGGCTTATGCCCGCACGTTGCGCAAACATTTCAGCGGTCAAATGAGGTATCGAGCCGGTTCCGACGCTTGCGTAGCTAACCGTTCCCGGGTTTGCTTTCGCATAAGCGACGAAATCTTTTAGAGTGCTAAACGGTGTGGCCACATTAGCAACGATTGCGCCATCCGTTGTGATGACATTCGTGATTGGAGTGAAGTCTTTACTTGGGTTGAAACCTAGGTTTTTTGTGACATGTGGTGCGATCGACATTGCACTCACTGTCAACAGCCCCAGGGTGTAGCCATCAGGCTTGCTGCGCGCTACATATTGGGTACCGATGTTTCCTCCAGCTCCTACTTTATTTTCTACAATAACAACCTGATTTAGGTATTTGGTCAGATTTTTAGCAACTTCTCTGCCAGCAATATCCGTCACTCCACCAGGAGGAAACGGCACCACTAGCGTGATCGGCTTATTTGGATAGTCGGCTTGCGCTGACGCATGCATCGGCGCGCAACATAGCGAGGCGACGACAAGAACAGATAAGGAATTCAATCTCATTGGGTCTCCAGATTATTTTTTTATGTCTACAGAATTAATATACCCTTGATGGGTCACGTCGAGTGTGGCACCCTCTTGACGAGCCATCCGGGCGTCCTCTCCGGAAAACACCAACTCGATCTGCATGCCCTCGGGGTCTCTAAGAAACAACTGATGTATTTCTCGATCTGGCACGCCGAACTCCGTGAAGGAGACATCATGACGCCGGAGTCGCGCGCGCATCGCTTCTAAGTCATTCGCTTTCAATGCAATGTGATCAAACGCATCACTGCTCCGACTACCAGGTACACGTCCCGTTGATATATGTACTAAGGCACGCTGGCCTATGTACATCCAGGCGCCAGGTCGAGAGAAAGGCGGTCGTGCGCCCTCGGTCAGTCCCAGAACCTGCGTATAAAAAAACCGCATACGTTCTAAATCACCGGTCGTGACGTTTACGTGGTCCACATCCGAAATTGCCATTGCCGCCTCCTTGATTGGGGACTTCCCTAGCATCAAATAGAAATACCTTGTTATCCACTTGTGCTGTCAAGTATAAGATCGGTAGACATTTAAAAAATATCATCTCAAAAAAATGACAATAAACACCCCAATTCTTGATAAGCCACTCCCATATGGACGCCCGATTACTCTTGAACGGGCGAAAAAAATGATGTTGGCGGCAGAGATCGAAGCGCAAAACAATCACTGGCCAGTCGCTATTGTGATTGCTGACTCGTCCGGCAGCTTAGTCCTCGCCCAGCGCCTTGATCACACACAACATTCGAGCATGTCGATTGCAACTGGCAAAGCGATGACTGCGGTGAACTTCCGGCGGCCAACCAAAATGTTTCAAGATGGCATCGCTGCAGGCGGCGAGGGCCTGCGCTTTATGGCGGTCCCCGGCGTCACTCCACTCGAGGGAGGATTCCCTATCGTTGAAAATGGGGAAGTGATTGGAGGGATTGGAGTTTCAGGCGTACTCTCACACCAAGACGCTCAAGTCGCTTTGGCGGGGATGGCCGCCCTTCGATAAAGATTTAATGAACGGTCGGCATTTCCGGCGGGACGGATCGATTGTATTTGTTGTGCTTATGTAAAACCATAAAAATCAGGAGACCATAATCATGCTTTCAACAGTCATAAAAACCGTAGGTACTTTTGTAATAGGAAGTGTTCTGGCTGGTACTGCGCTAGCTCAAACCAACTTTCCAACTAAGCCGGTCAAAATTGTGGTCCCCTTCACCGCGGGAAGTCAGGTCGATATCGTTGCCCGCGAACTCGGGCGTGGCCTGCAAGACAAGTGGGGACAACCTGTCATTGTAGAAAATCGTCCGGGTGCAGGCGGCACGATCGGCAGCCGTATCGTTGCCACCGCAGATCCCGATGGAACGACGTTGATGTTTACTTCAGCATCGCACGCGATCAATCCAACACTTTACAAGTCTCTTCCTTATGACACGCTCAAAGACTTTACGGGTGTGACCTTTGGAACAAGTGTTCCAAACGTATTGGTTGTTTCTCCCTCGTTAGGGGTCAAGACCGTACAAGACCTGATCAAGCTCATTAACTCACAGCCTGGTAAATTAAACTTTGCCTCCGCAGGTGTCGGCAGTGGGACACACTTCAACGGCGAAATGTTCAAAGGTATGGGTAAGCTTGATATTGTGCACGTCCCCTATAAAGGTACTGGTGAGGCACTCGTCGACACGACAGCAGGACGCTCGGCGTTCTATTGGTCCCCGCTTGGCCTGACGTTGCCTTTCATTAAAGATGGCAAGCTCATCCCATTAGCTGTAAGCACTGACAAGCGGGCAGCTTTGATGCCTGATATCCCAGCTATATCAGAGATTATTCCCGGAATGGTTTACGACCACTGGTACGGTCTGATGGCTCCCGGTAAAACACCCGCTGCAATTGTTGCCAAGATCTCTAAGGACGCTGGTGAGGTGCTCAATTCTCCGGCTGTCGTCAAATCACTCAACGCGCAAGGCGTGATCCCTGCCCCGACGACACCCGAGCAATTTAACAAGTTTATTGCCGCAGAAATCAAACGTCTGGGTGATGTAGTGATCAGCGCCAATATTCCGCGTCAATAAATATCTTCCTCCAACATCGCCAACTTGATAGGAATCCTATGAGCAAGTCCGCTCCAACAAGTCACCAGACTGCCTTCACAAGCCATATTGCAGAAGTCCTTTGGCAGGAATTCCCCGGACATCACGGGGGAGCCCTATCCAAGGCGCTTGTCTCTGAAGAAAACTCGGGCAGCAAGCGGATTGATTATAGGATCTCCTCCTACGAACCGATGGCTTA
>JBEDEU010000143.1:0-5970 GCA_041175585.1 Pseudomonadota bacterium
GGGACGATGCAGAAATGGGGCCTTGGGTTTGATGACTATTTATCCAACAAGTTTCCCCAGCTCATTTATTGTGGCATCTCGGGCTTTGGCTCTGAAGGTCCTCTAGGAGGTCTTCCAGGCTACGACGCGGTATTACAAGCAATGTGCGGTCTAATGAGTATTAATGGCGACGCACAGACTGGGCCGATGCGCACTGGCATGCCGATCGTTGATATCGTCACCGGCTACAACGCATTTGCAGGGATCACGATGGCGCTTCTGGCGCGCGCACGTATTGGCCATGGTCAGCGTGTTGACGCAACGCTCTTTGATACTGCGCTTAGTCTGTTAATTCCGCACGCGGTGAACTGGATGGCTTCAGGCCAAACTCCGGGATTATGGGGTAATGCCCATCCAAATATACCAACCTATAACCGCTTTGATGTCGGCGATGGGCAGATGTTTCTCGGCATCCTCAACGATGCGCAATTTGTTAAGTTCTGTAAAAAGATAGGTCGTGATGACCTAGCCTTGGATGCACGCTTCCAAACAAATACGAGTCGCATTGAGAACCGTGATGTATTGCATGCGCAAATGGACCAAGCGCTTAAAACTTTTACGCGTGCTGAGCTGTGCAAGAGCCTCATGGAAATCGGCATTCCTGCTGGACCTGTCCATAACGTTGCCGAAGCGCTGGAACAGCCTCACACTGCTGCCCGCGACATGCTCATCACGCGTCCTGATTATCGCGGGCTGGGATTGCCAATCAAGCTGTCATCTACACCTGGCAAACCTGGTCGCAAGCCTCCAAAACTCGGCGAGAGCAACCTAGAAATCCTTACTCGGGATAAGTAATAGATACAGGCTCAGACGCCCCGCTCACTAGGGAAAGCGAGCGGTTCGTTGACCTGCCATGGGCGTTTAGAATTGATCATCAGTCAATTCTGCTGAGTTTATGGAGACAAGATGAAAAATATTCTTAATCGCGGCTTATCGTTTGCAATGGCAGCTGGCGTGCTGGGCTTCGGTCTGGTGGCGCCTGACAATGCCTCTGCCCAGACCAAGTGGCCAGATAAAACCGTTCGAATGATTGTTCCAGCGCCACCCGGTAGCGCGCCTGACGGTCAAATTCGATTGCTTAGCCAGAAGCTGAGTGAAATGTGGGGTCAACCTGTTGTGGTTGAAAACATCGTCGGCGCGGGCGGGCTCATTGGCGCCGACCGTGTGGCAAAGGCTGCACCGGACGGTTACACATTTCTTTACAACACCATTGGCCCAATTGCTGTCGCACCAAGTTTGATGCCAACCAAAATGTCATTCAATCCTGAAAAGGATCTGATGGCAGTTAGCCTTGCGACAAAAACGCCAAACTGGATCACTGTTCTGCCCACACACCCAGCAAACAACATCCAGGACTTGATTGCGCTTGCGAAGAAGAATCCAGGCAAAATTACATACGGTACAGCTGGGCCAGGCACGACCCAGCATCTTACCGGTGAGCTATTAAATCTGGTCGCCGACATCAAACTCAACGGCATCCCTTATAAATCGAGTGCACAGATGACCACCGACGGTCTGGGCGGACAGATCGATATCTTGATTCACAACACTCCGGTTCTGTTACCTCACCTGCGGGCAGGCAAATTAAAAGCGCTCGCTATCACGAGTGATGCACGCTCGCCTGCAATGCCCAACGTGCCTACAATGATTGAATCTGGCGTCAAAGGCTTTGAGATCACTGCATGGTTTGGATTTATGGCTCCGGCAGGCACACCGAAAGCAATCGTGGATCAAGTATCACGGGATGTTGCCAAAGTGCTGGCCATGCCAGACGTGAACAAACGTATCGTGGATGAGGCCACCATCGTTGTTGGCAGCACTCCTGAAGAATACGCCGCTTTTATCAAGGCGGAAACAGCCAAATGGAAAGACGTCATTGTCCGCACAAAAATGACGGCTGACTAAAGACGAAAAACAATGCGCACCAAATTGGTGCGCATTGCGCCCCCTCCTGGCGCATCGCTCTGATGCGCCGCACAAATCCCTCTCTGTTTTCCTTTTTCTAGCCCCCAAGGGGCTGGCATGGGAATTGCTTCACTCCAACCTCAAGCGTTGTCTTTCCATCAAATACTTGGGGGCTCTATGACTACTTTGTATAAACGTACTGCCACGTCACTATCTGCCGCCGCAATCATCGCAGCCAGCAGCATGAGCTCTCCGATATACGCCCAAACAGCCCCTGCGGCCGCTCCAGAGGCCGCGGCGCCTGGCCCCTTTACAGCCAACGTCACGATCGTTAATGACTACCGCTATCGCGGGATCTCGCAATCAAACTTTCAACCTGCGATCCAAGGTGGGTTTGATTACGCACACTCAAGCGGCTTTTATGTTGGTAACTGGAACTCCTCAATCAGTTGGATTTCCGACGCAGCATCGACGGCTGGAAACAGTGCCTCAGCACCCATCGAAATGGATTTTTACGCCGGCTTCAAGCATGAATGGTCAAAAGGATTTGCGGCCGATGTTGGTGTTCTGCAGTACTACTACCCCACATCAAATCTCTCAGCTTTTGCAACGAATCCAAATACGACAGAACTGTATGTTGCTCAGAACTTTACCTTCGACGCAGTCACCGGTTATTTGAAATTTTCTTACGCAGTGACACCACTGTTTGGCACACAAAACAGCACAGGCTCAAACTACACAGATCTAACGGTTAACTATGATACCGGCGTTTGGGGCCTTTCTCTGAACGGGCATGTCGGCTACCAAGCAGTTGCTGGACGCGTGGCGGACGGCAGTATTTCAAACGCCAGTCTTTACTCCTATGCGGATTGGAAACTTGGTGTCACCAAAGACTTCGGTAGTGGGTTCGCGGGCGCAGTCGCATACGTTGGCACCAATGCCAAAAACGGCGCCTACATGAATCCTAATGCACAAAATCTCGGCAAAGCGGGCTTCCTGATCTCGCTCACCAAAACGTTTTAATTTCTCTGGGAGATACATGTGAAACTCATCACAGCAATCATTAAAAACTTCAAACTTGACGAGGTGCGAACGGCACTGTCAGGTATCGGGGTATCCGGTGTGACCGTCACGGAAGTTAAAGGCTTCGGTCGGCAAAAAGGCCATACTGAACTCTATCGCGGCGCTGAATATTCTGTCGATTTTCTACCAAAAATCAAATTAGAGGTCGCGGTAGCTGATGACTTGGTAGAGACAGCGATTGAGGCAATCGAGAAATCGGCACGTACCGGGAAGATTGGTGATGGGAAGATATTTGTTTCGCCCATTGAGCATGTGGTCCGCATTCGCACCGGTGAAACCGGCGCATCAGCACTTTAAACTAGAGGTGTAACGTGTCTAACACTATTAAAAAACTACTCACGACAGGCCTGCTCGCTGCAGCGACCTTGCCCTTTACCGCTGTGGCGGAAGCCCTTGAACCAAACAAGGGTGACACCACCTGGATGTTAATTTGTACCGCGCTCGTCATGCTCATGACTCTACCAGGCCTTGCGCTTTTTTACGGTGGTCTGACACGCAGTAAAAACGTCTTGTCGGTACTCGTTCAATGTATGGTCGTCTTTTCGTTGATCATCGTTTTGTGGTCCATCTATGGCTACAGTCTCGCATTCACCGAAGGCAACGCATTTATTGGTAAGTTTGACCGTCTATTTTTAAAAGGGCTCACACCAGAATCGGTCGCTGCTACTTTTAGTAAAGGCGTCGTCATTCCTGAACTCATCTTTATGGCGTTTCAAGGTGTCTTTGCAACAATTACCTGCTGTCTGATTGTCGGCGCGTTCGCAGAGCGTGCAAAGTTTGCAGGCATTCTAGTGTTCATGGTGATCTGGTTTACTTTCTCGTACCTTCCAATTGCGCACATGGTTTGGGCTTGGCCTGGTCCAGACGAAATCAAGGATGCAGCATCGCTTGAAGCGGTTACAGCTAAAGCTGGCTGGTTATTTCAAAAAGGTGTCTTAGACTTTGCGGGTGGTACCGTCGTTCACATCAACGCAGCGATTGCTGGTCTAGTCGGCTCGTTCGTGATCGGCAAGCGAATCGGATTCGGCAAAGAGCCAATGAAACCGCACAACATGGTTCATGTGATGGTTGGTGCATCACTGTTGTGGTTTGGTTGGTTTGGCTTTAACGCCGGCTCAGCACTCGAAGCAAACGGCACCGCTGCCTTGGCTTTCGCTAACACACTACTAGCAACTGCTGCTGCCGTGCTGGGATGGACGTTTGCCGAATGGGTTCTAAAAGGCAAGCCCTCCATGCTGGGCGCTGCATCAGGTTGTGTTGCTGGCTTAGTTGGCATCACTCCCGCAGCAGGCTTTGTCGGTCCAATGGGTGCACTAGCGATTGGCGCGGTTGCCGGGTTTGCTTGTGTATGGGGCGTCAGTGGCCTTAAACGCATGCTTGGTTCGGATGATAGTTTGGACGTCTTCGGTATTCATGGCGTTGCTGGAATTTTGGGCGCTATCCTCACTGGTGTATTTGCTGCACCAGCGTTAGGCGGTACGGGAATTTTCGATTACGTCACAAATGCAGCATCGCCCGAGTATTCAATTCCTGGGCAGCTATGGCTTCAAACCCAAGGCGTACTCGTAACCTTGGTCTGGTCTGCCGTCGTTGCCTACATCGCCTTCAAGATTGCAGACATGCTATTTGGTATTCGAGTGCCTGAAGATCAAGAGCGCGAAGGTTTGGATATCAATTCGCACGGCGAATCTGCATACGAAAACTAAAATCGAGCGCCGCGCATCCCTGTGCGGCGTATTGCTTGCTCGACCAAGCCGCTCTGCTGAGCGGCTTGGCTAAAGTTACGCAACACTTCCAAAGCCGACTCACGTCTCTTGGGAATACCGAGGGCGATGCACTCAGTCCCCCAGGCTCCCTCCAAGAGAGTCGCACCGGGAACCCGATCCGCCAATTCATGCAGGACGGTTGCATTCGTTGCAAAAGCATCAAGCGCACCTTCCTGCAATAACTGAACAACCTGATCGAGGCCTTGAGTCGGAACAACGCTAGCGTGCTTGAGCAGCCTTGGCAATGTTGCCTCAGACGTGCTGCCAGCCGACACACCAATCTTGAGTCCTGGGGTATCAATCTGGCTCATGTTTCGTACTGAACAACCTGAGCCAACAAGATAGGTTTGATCGGTGAACAGAATGGGCTCAGCTAATGCGAGGTATTGCGCGCGTACCGGTGTCGCATTAACCAGCACGAGATCAAGCAATTCTTGCTGGACGGCGCTAAGAATTTCGCCATTGGTTGGGAACAACACGGGCGCAAACGGAACTCCTAAAAACGCAGCGAATGCCTGCCCCAACTCAAATCCTAAACCGCGTTCCGGCAACTGGCCCTGCGCTGCAAGAAATGAAGTCGGGCTGCCGGGATATACACCGACACGAAGGGATCCGGTTGGTGCCAAGACATTTATATCGCTGTGTTTCATATCAACCCTCTGATTGCCTATGCTGGACCGCCATGCTTGCGACTCGGCTAACTTTGACTATAAGATTTTAGCGATGCACAGGCCGAACTATGCCTATAATCCGTGCAACACCATACCGCAGCATCGCGCTAACAGGAGATACAAATGGGTAAATTCGTACAACTTAAGGCCTCTGATGGCCACCAATTTGACGCTTACGTTGCAGAGCCAGCAGGCAAGCCCCGTGGGCTTGTTGTGATTGCACCAGAAATCTTTGGTGTGAACAGCCATATTCAATCCGTCACCGACGGCTACGCGCAAGATGGCTATCTGGCGATAGCACCCGCATTTTTTGATCGCGGCCAGCGCAAGTACGATGCTGGCTATACGCAGCCCGATATTGCTGCTGGCGTTGAGATCATGAAAAAAATCAGCTTCGATGATGCAATGCTAGATGTTGCGGCCGCACTCGAGTACGGCAAATCAGCGGGCAAGGCTGGTATCGTCGGCTACTGCTGGGGCGGCGTACTTGCATGGCTCGCAGCAGG
>JBEDEU010000144.1:0-5956 GCA_041175585.1 Pseudomonadota bacterium
TCGGGCGATGGCTATCGCGCTCGACGATGATGCAAGCCGCAATGTTCGCACCCTTCTCGGTTTCTTCCCACTGCTCAATCACAACCGTGCATCCGTATGGCAGCTCATCACCGACCAAACGAAAGATTTTTTCGCGGATCAATTCGGCCGCGATGAAACGCACGGGGCGATCAGTCAAGGTGTCCGCATCAAAAAACGGCTCGTTCTCAGGCAGTCGCTTGGCAACTTCATCCAACAACTGATCGAGTTGATGCTTCTTCGTTGAGCTCACTGGCACTACTGCATCAAACTGATAGAGCGCAGCGATCTTAGCAACGAAGGGATAGAGCTCATCACGATTTTTGAGCTGATCAATTTTGCTGATCACCAAAATCGTGCGCTTAGGATCATGCAAGAGCGACAGCAGCTTTTCATCGCCCGGTGACCACTTACCCGCCTCGACAACGAAAAGCACGACATCCACATCAGCCAGGGTTTGTGTCACCACGCGGTTCATCATCTTATTCATCGCACCACCGTGGCGCGTCTGAAAACCGGGGGTATCAACAAAAACGAACTGTTCGGTGTCACGCGTCAAGACGCCTTGAATCCGATGACGTGTCGTCTGGGCCTTGCGTGAGACGATTGAAATCTTGGTGCCGATTAAAGCGTTGGTCAGTGTGGACTTACCCACATTTGGACGACCTACAACGGCGATAAAACCACAGCGGTGTGCTGTTTCGGTCATTTAAGCTCCTGAGCGACCGCAACCGGCAGCGTTAATTGTGCCGTTTTGCGCGCCCGGGTTGAACGCTTTTTAACTGGTGCAGGACTTGCAGCCTCTGCACTAATCAAGGCCAGTTTGGCACCCGATTGTTCAGCCGCACGACGACTCGATCCCGCGGCAACAACCTTGATATCCAAAGACGGTATCAAACACTCAACTTCGAACTGCTGACTATGCGCAGCGCCATGTGTGGCAACCACGTTATAAATCGGCAAGGCGAGCTTGCGGCTTTGCAAAAACTCTTGCAACAAGGTTTTGGCATCCTTCCCCAAGGTCAACGGATCGACACTCGCAAGGATCGGCTTATACAGACGCTCGACCAGTTGCTGCGCCGCGAGGAACCCACCATCCAGGTAGACCGCAGCCAGCACTGCTTCAAACGTGTCAGCCAAAATAGATGGGCGACGGAAACCACCGCTCTTGAGCTCGCCTTCGCCCAGCCGCAAAAACTTCGAGAGGTCTAACTTTTGAGCAATGTCGGCAAGCGAGGATTGCTTAACGAGGTTCGCACGCACACGCGACAGGTCGCCTTCATCAAGCGTGCCATAGTGATTGAACAGCAAGGCTGCCACCGCTACGTTGAGCACTGAGTCACCAAGAAACTCTAAGCGCTCGTTATGGCGTGCCCCATGGCTACGGTGCGTCAGCGCCTGCTCAAGCAGAGCAGGTTTGACGAACTTATATCCAAGCGAGGTTTCGAGAGCGGCCAAGGGCATGAAGCAAATAACATGAAGCGTGTGAATCGAGCTGAACGAACTTAGTGAAACGGACCAATGCGACCCAGACTGCCGAAGTTCATCCAAATAAAGAAAGCTTTACCGACGATATTCGCTTCGGGGACAAATCCCCAGAAACGACTGTCAAGACTATTATCGCGGTTGTCTCCCATCATAAAGTAAACACCGTCGGGTACGGTGCAACGCATACCATTACGCAGGTATTCGCATTTTTCACGATATGGAAAGCTTGAAATTGGGCCTATATCCTGTGAACGTCGCTCATCTAACAGTATCTTGTGGGGCTTGTCACCTAAGGTTTCAATGAACTGTGCGGTATATGCCACACGATCTGGCTCAAAATATTGTCCATCAGCTTTACGCGGGACTTCTTTGCCGTTGATATAGAGCTTTTTATCCAGATAGGCGACCTGATCACCTGGTAGACCAACGACGCGCTTGATGTAATCAACCGACGGATCGACAGGATAACGAAACACCATCACGTCACCGCGCTGCGGCTGGCCAATTGGAATCACTTTGGTGTCTATCACCGGCAATCGCAGACCATAGGTAAATTTATTTACCAAAATCAAATCACCTGACTGCAACGTAGGCAGCATGGATCCAGAGGGGATACGAAAGGGCTCAACGATAAATGAGCGCAACACAAACACAAACAAGATGACGGGGAAAAAGCTAACGCCATACTCAACCCACCAAGGCATCTTGCCGAACTCGGCCTGAATTTGCTCCTGGCGTGCTAATTTTTCATGATCAGGCAGACTAGCCCAGCTCGGGCGCGCAAGCTCAATTGCCTGCATGACACGCGCAGCTCGCTTGTGGCGCAAAGAAAAGCGATCAAGCGACCAGACGATACCAGTCACCACAAGCAACACAAAAAGAATCAGGGCAAAGTTCCAGCTCATAGTTTCGACCTTTGCGAACGCTTTATTTGTCTTCGACCTGCAGGATTGCCAAGAATGCTTCCTGAGGAATCTCAACGCTACCAACCTGCTTCATGCGTTTTTTACCGGCCTTCTGCTTTTCAAGAAGCTTTTTCTTGCGGCTGATGTCACCGCCGTAACACTTCGCCAGCACGTTCTTACGCAGCGCCTTGACGTTTTCACGGGCAATGATTTCAGCACCAATCGCAGCCTGGATCGCCACGTCGTACATCTGACGCGGAATCAGCTCGCGCATCCGCGACACGACATCACGCGCACGATAACGTGCATTGGCGCGATGACAGATCGTTGACAGCGCATCGACCTTATCACTGTTAATCAACAGGTCTACCTTCACAACATCCGCAGCACGGTACTCTTTAAACTCGTAATCCATCGAGGCATAGCCGCGCGACACGGACTTCAGCTTGTCAAAGAAGTCGAGCACGATTTCTGCAAGTGGAATTTCATAATGCAGATGCACCTGACGGCCGTGATAGGTCATGTCTAGTTGCACACCGCGCTTGCTATTACAAAGCGTCATCACGGTGCCCACGTACTCCTGGGGCATAAAGAGTGTGACGTTGACAATGGGCTCGCGTACCTCAAGGTACTTACCCACTTCTGGCATGCGGGACGGGCTTTCAATCTGAATGACGCTATTGTCACGTAGCTCAACCTCATAAACCACCGAGGGTGCGGTGGTGATGATGTCCATGTCGAATTCACGTTCAAGACGCTCTTGCACAATTTCCATATGCAATAAGCCCAGAAAACCGCACCGGAAACCGAAGCCAAGGGCCTGCGATACTTCAGGCTCATACATCAGGGCCGCGTCGTTGAGCTTGAGCTTTTCGAGCGAGTCACGCAATTGATCGTATTCACTACTCTCAACAGGATAGAGACCAGCGAACACCTGAGGCTTGACCTCTTTAAAGCCTGGCAGAGGCTCCGTGGCAGGCTTTGCGAACGTAGTGATGGTGTCGCCTACTTTTGCGTCCGCCAAGTCTTTGATACCGGCAATCACAAAACCGACTTCGCCCGCAGATAAAAACTTACGGGCTTCAGACTTCGGCGTAAACACACCGACTTGTTCACACAAGTGCACGGCGCCCGTCGCCATGAATGAAATTTTGTCTTTAGGTGTGAGCACGCCATTAACGATTCGCACAAGCATGACAACACCCACGTAATTATCAAACCATGAGTCGATAATCAAGGCCTGTAACGCCGCCTTAGGGTCACCTTTAGGAGCTGGAATGCGCGCCACAACGGCCTCGAGGATTTCATCGATCCCCATTCCCGTCTTTGCGCTGGCCAAAATCGCATTCGATGCATCAATGCCAATCACTTCTTCTACTTCAGCACGCGCGCTTTCTGGATCTGCCTGGGGCAAATCCATCTTATTCAAAACAGGCACTACCTCAACACCAAGCTCAATCGCGGTGTAGCAGTTTGCGACAGTCTGTGCCTCAACCCCTTGGGAAGCATCCACGACAAGCAATGCCCCTTCGCAAGCGGACAGCGATCGGCTGACCTCATACGAGAAGTCAACGTGTCCGGGTGTATCGATCAGATTGAGGTTGTAAACATTGCCATCCGCAGCCTTGTAATGCAGAGCAGCCGTCTGGGCTTTGATGGTGATGCCTCGTTCGCGCTCGATATCCATCGAATCAAGGACTTGCGCCGACATCTCACGGTCTGCCAAGCCGCCGCAGCGCTGAATCAATCGGTCTGCGAGCGTGGATTTGCCGTGGTCGATATGGGCAATGATGGAGAAATTGCGAATATGCTGCATAACACCTGAAAAGTAAGCTAGCAAGCAAAAGGGGCGCTCTGCGCCCCTTTTGCGGCAAACCGCTATTCTAGCCCTTCTTGGCCTATTTAGCAGTGGTAACAGCGACCCAACGGGTTTGATCGCCGCTACGAACCATCAGACCAACCGGGCGGGAAGCGTCCAATCCATCAATCACTTTGGCGAACTGCTCGGGGCTTGTGATATCCGTGTCGTTGGCAGCCAAAATAATGTCGCCCTCAGCAATCCCGGCCGTCGAGGCTGGTGCCCCAACGGTGGTCACTTGCACCCCGCCCTTGATGCGCAGTTTTTTCTGAACATCAGCCGCCACAGGCACAACTGTCATGCCCAAGACCACCTTCTGGGTTTCAACCGCTTTGGGCGCTGCAGGCGCTTCGGCAGTCTTTTCAGCCTTTATTTCTGCAACGCTGACTTTCAGGTTGACCAACTTACCCTTACGCCATACTTCCAGAGGCGCTGAGGTACCGGGCTTGGTACTACCCACTAAGCGTGGCAAATCTGACCAGCGTGTGATGGGCTTACCGTCAAATTTCAAGATCACATCACCAGGCTGCACACCCGCTTTATCGGCAGGCGCATCAGGCTCCACACCGCTCACCAACGCACCCTCTGCTTTGGGCAAGCCGATTGCTTGTGCAACTTCTTTACTGACTTCGCCAATCTGCACACCGATACGACCGCGTGTCACCTTGCCGCTGGCACGCAACTGATCAGCAACGCGCATTGCTTCATCAATCGGAATCGCCAGGGAGATGCCCATGAAACCACCGCTACGAGAAATAATCTGGGCATTGATTCCAACCACCTCTCCATCCAAGTTCAGTAATGGACCACCTGAGTTACCTGGGTTGACCGCGACGTCTGTTTGAATAAAGGGCAGATAGTCACCTGTTTCACGACCCAAAGCACTAATGATTCCGGAGGTCACGGTCGACTCTAAACCGAACGGTGAACCAATTGCCATCACCCACTGACCTTTCTTCAGGCTCTTGGTGTTACCGATCGGTAACGACACCATGCCTTTGGCTTCAATCTTGAGTAAGGCAACGTCCGTGCGCTGATCACTACCAATTACTTTGGCTTTGAACTCGCGACCATCAGTCAACGTCACGAAGATATCTGTCGCATCGGCAACCACATGGTGATTTGTCAGCAAATAACCATCAGCCGAGATGAAGAAGCCCGAACCAACACCGCGCGGTACGCTGCGCTCTTCTGGCTCAGCGCGACGTCCGCGTGGGCCTTGCTGAGGCGGTTTCGCACCACCTGGCGGCTGAAAGTCTGGTCCAAAGAAGTGGCGAAACAACTCATAAGGATCTTGTCCCTGACCGCCCCCTTGGCGCCCGCCAGAGACTTTTGCCGTCGTGCGAATGTTCACTACAGCAGCTTCAGATTTTTCAACAATTGTTGTGAAGTCAGGTAAAGAGGATGTGCGTGCCTGCACGGGCATTTGAACGCCTGCACCAACAGCAATAACGACAGCCAGCATAAGCGTCAATGCGACTTGGCGCATACGCCCAGCTGATTGGTACAGAGAAGAAGGATACTGAGTTTGCATAATGTATGAACTCCGCATAAAACGTTTATGTCGTAAGCGCCTAACGAGGGCTCGCGACCGATATGTACTGAATGGACTGCGCTAATTGTTCAAGAGTAGAGGCCGGCACTTCACCCAGAACAGTTAACCAGTAATTTGCAATGCGTACCCCAT
>JBEDEU010000145.1:0-5955 GCA_041175585.1 Pseudomonadota bacterium
GCACCGATCGAACCGGCCCTTGCCGCGCACATTGCTCAAATTAGCGTTCAGGCGTATCGAGCGCTTGGTTGTGAAGGCTGGGGGCGTGCAGATGTCATCCTCGATGCGGCAGGCAAAGCTTGGCTCATCGAGATGAATACTTCCCCTGGAATGACAGGACACTCGCTTGTGCCGATGGCCGCTAAAGCAGTTGGAATGGATTATCCCAGTTTGTGTATGCATATCTTGAGTGAGGCCCGCTGCAAAGTGGGTCGCCTCAAACAAGAGTAACGGAGCCAGTTGTGTGGAACGAAGCTCGTACGATCAATCGCCTTGCCAACACCCTGATGGTGCTGGCCGTGCTAGCTTTGCTCGCAGGCGGTGTGTACTGGCTGATTCAGCGCCCGATTTTTGCGTTGACTGCGATCGAGATCGAACCCGCACCAAACAGCACGTTGAAGTATGTCACGCCAGAGAATCTTCAGTCGACGGTTGCAGGAAATTTGACAGGCAATTTCTTCACAATCGATTTGCTCGAAACACAAAGTGTCTTCGAAGAGGCGCCATGGGTGCGCTCGGCAACGGTTCGGCGGATTTGGCCCAATATGTTGCGCGTATCGATCGAAGAGCAACAACCGTTGGCGCTTTGGAACGACAACCAAATGATCAACACGTGGGGACAAGCGTTTACTGCGAACCAGGGCGAGTTAGACGACGACACGCAGTTGCCCCAATTCGAGGGCCCAGAGGGCAAAGAGCTGTTGGTCGTGAACCGCTACGCGGAGATGACCAGCTGGTTTGCGCCACTAGGCCTGAACGTGCGCAAGCTGTCGCTGAGCGATCGACTCGCATGGGAGGCGACGCTCTCAAACGATATGACGCTTGCTCTGGGTCGAGATCCGGGCGCCGATGCCCCCAATACCCAAGCCGGTATACCTGGCGCGTTGCCGTTTGCCGCACGTATTCGACGTTTTGTACAAGCTTGGCCAGAAGCCAGTCAAAAAACCGGTGGTCGTGCTGTGACGCACGTCGACCTTCGCTATCCGAACGGCTTTGCATTGACGCTTGCAGCATTGCCAGAACCTACTCAACCTCAAAAGAAACGATAACGCCATGACCCGTGACATCAAGGATCTAATCGTCGCCCTCGACATCGGCACCAGCAAAGTCGTTGCTGTGGTCGCCGAGATATTACCGGAGGGCCGTTTTGAAGTGCTCGGCCTCGGTCAGCATGAGTCGCGCGGCATGCGCAAGGGCGTTGTTGTCAACATCGAAACAACCGTCAACTCGATTCAGCGCGCATTGGAAGAAGCGGAGTTGATGGCGGACTGCAAGATTCGCGACGTGTATACCGGAATCGCCGGCAGCCATATTCGTAGCTTCAATTCGAGTGGCATGGTTGCAGTAAAAGATAAAGAGGTCACTGCCACCGACGTTGCTCGAGTGATTGAAACAGCGAAGGCCGTCAATATTCCAACCGATCAACAGGTTTTGCACGTGTTGACGCAAGAATTCATCGTGGATGGACAGGAAGACATCCGCGAACCAATTGGCATGAGCGGATTGCGCTTAGAAGTGAAGGTACATATTGTGACGGGTGCTGTCAGTGCCGCCCAGAACATCGTGAAGTGTGTGCGCCGTTGCGGCCTGGAGGTTCAAGATCTGATTTTGCAGCCTCTTGCATCGAGCTTAGCGTGCCTAACCGCTGATGAGAAAGAGCTCGGTGTGGTGCTAGTGGATATCGGTGGCGGAACCACTGATGTGGCGATCTATACCGGCGGAGCGATTCGACACACAGCCGTTTTGCCAATTGCAGGCGATCAGATCACAAGTGATATTGCGCAAATGCTCCGCACACCGACGCCTGATGCAGAAGATATCAAGTTGCGGTTTGGAATCGCTAAACAAGTATTGGCAGATCCGGACGATACGGTTGAAGTGCCCGGCTTGGGTGATCGCGGTCCAAGGCTGGTTAAGCGACAAGCGTTGGGCGCGGTGATTGAACCGCGTGCGGAAGAGCTCTTTGGACTAGTGCAGCAAGTGATCCGCGAGTCAGGCTATGAAGATCTGCTTTCCTCTGGCGTCGTGTTGACGGGCGGAACCTCCATGTTGCCAGGGATGGTTGAGCTTGCCGAGGATGTGTTCTTGAAGCCCGTGCGCGTTGCTGTGCCAGATTACGACGGTAGTTTGGCGGACGTTATGCGCAATCCGCGCTTCTCGACTGTGATGGGATTACTGGGCGAAGCGCGTATGCAGAGATTGCGTGGTCGTAAGGTCACGCAACAGGCGGGAAGTTTTAAAGCGATTTTGGCTCGCATGAAAGAGTGGTTCATGCATTGATTTTGGAGCCTTCGGGCACCGAAAGGATTGGGTATTGCTGTTTGCCCAGTCTGTTGGAGAGGCGTTTCAAACCCGGCGCGGACACAGTCGGCGGCGAGTTTGAAGCGATTTCTAAAAAGTAGTTGGGGACTTAGAAACGTTTACTTATTTAGACTTGAGGGAGTCAATCATGATGTTTGAAATGTTAGATAACGCAAATAAAGGCACGGTCATCAAGGTGGTCGGTGTCGGTGGTGCAGGCGGCAACGCAGTGGCCCACATGATCAAGTCCGGTGTTCAGGGCGTAGATTTCATTTGCTGCAACACTGACGCGCAAGCGTTGGCTGCAACAAACGCGCCTGTGCAAATTCGGTTGGGACGCACTGGCTTGGGTGCTGGTGCCAAGCCTGACCAAGGTCGTGCTGCTGCCGAACTCGCTCGCGAAGAAATTCGCTCAGCGTTAAGCGGAGCCAACATGGTCTTCATTACGGCCGGAATGGGTGGTGGTACAGGCACTGGTGCAGGTCCCGTGGTTGCTGAGGTTGCCAAAGAGCTGGGCATTTTGACTGTTGGTGTGGTCACGAAGCCTTTCTCTTTCGAAGGCCAAAAGCGCATGAAGATGTCTGAAGAGGGCATTGGTGAGCTTTCCAAGTATGTTCATTCATTGATCGTCGTGCTCAATGAGAACCTCTATGAGCTGATGGATGAAGACGCAACACAGTCTGATTGCTTCAAGGCAGCGGACGATGTGTTGCACAACGCTTGCGCTGGTATTGCTGAGATCATCAACGTTGAAGGTAACGTGAACGTCGACTTTGAAGACGTCAAAACGATCATGGGCGAGCAGGGTCAAGCGATGTTGGGTACTGCTGTCGCATCTGGACCGGACCGCGCAAAACTTGCTGCAGAGCAAGCCGTTGCATGTCCGTTACTCGAAGGTGTCGACTTGAACGGCGCACGTGGTGTGTTGGTTAACATTACCGCGAGCTCTTCACTCAAGATGAAAGAAACCCGCGCAATCATGGACCATATCAGTGGCTTTGCTTCACCAGAGGCGACAGTCATTTTCGGTACGGCCTACGATGATTCGATGGGCGACAACCTGCGTGTGACGGTCGTGGCAACTGGTTTGGGCCGTGCGCAGAGTCGTCCGCACATCGTATCGGGAGTGGACACGTTTGAAGTCCAGCGCACAGGTACGGACAATATGCCGGTTGGTGGTCAGCAGCAGGACTTTGCTGTCCCATCCGTATTACGTAATCCGCGCAGCCAAGCTTCAGCTCAGGTGCGTGCATTGGAAACAGCCGGAATGGAGCATTACGACATTCCAGCTTTCCTGCGCCGCCAAGCCGACTAAGCTGCGTCGATTGCTCCCTTAGCCAGTGCCCAGCCGGGGTGCTGGCATCACACACGGGTTCTCCCCAAACCCGTGTGTGGTTTTGCTTGCAATTTTGGGTTGTTTTTGCGTATTGTGCAGTGCAATGTTTGCAAAAAAAAAGTACAATTCACTAAGTTTTCAAGAGATTAGCCTGCCTATATGTTTCGCCAGCGCACGATCAAACAACTCGTAAAAACTACTGGGGTTGGCCTGCATTCCGGCCGACGGGTCGAACTGACCTTGCGACCAGCAGCGCCTGATACGGGTATTGTGTTTCACCGCATCGACTTGCCCGAGGTTGTCGATTTGCCGGCACAGGCGGGCATGGTCAAAGACACCCGAATGGCGTCTGTTCTTGGCCAGGGTCCCGCTCGTGTTTCGACAGTCGAACACCTGATGTCTGCGTTGGCTGGTTTAGGTATTGATAACCTGCATGTTGATCTGACCGCCGAAGAAGTCCCTATCATGGACGGCAGTGCAGCGACATTTGTGTACTTATTGCGCTCAGCAGGCATTGAAGAGCAGGCTGCACCAAAGCAGTTTCTGCGTGTCCTCAAGCCAGTTGAAATCCGTGAAGGTGAGGGCGATCAAGCCAAGTGGGCGCGCCTCGAGCCACACGAAGGTTTTTCTTTAGCGTTTTCAATTGATTTCCATCACCCAGCCATTGACTCCACTGCGAGTTTTGCTGAGATTGATTTCGCAACGCACTCCTATGTCAAAGAGATTGCCCGTGCGCGCACTTTTGGCTTTGTGAATGAGGTTGAAGCGTTACGGTCTGCAGGCTTGGCCCGTGGCGGTAGTCTCGACAATGCCATCGTCATGGACGAGTACCGCGTGCTAAATGCGGACGGCCTGCGCTACGACGATGAGTTCGTTAAGCACAAAATTTTGGATGCGGTTGGCGATCTGTATTTGATCGGCAAACCCCTCGTCGCTCGATATGTCGCGTGCAAATCGGGTCATGCAATTAACAACCAACTTGTTCGTGCGCTGTTGGCTCAGCAAGACGCTTGGGAGTTGGTTACTTACTCTTCCGTGTCAGAGGCGCCTGCGGCGTTTCGTCAGGAATGGAAGCTGGCTTGACCTCCTGTTGATCGGGCTGGTGATGGGCGAGTAACCGGGCCACCGCGTCAGCGAGTGGGCCGGGTCTCAAATTCTTATTCAATTCTTCAAACGCTTGCAGGTCTTGTCGGTCCAAGGCGCGCGCTTCTTTTTCCGGTCTTTTTGTATCGGGTAGGCCAAGCCCTCCTTGAACACGCAGCTTGATTTCATTGATGTTCCAGCCAGATGATTGCAAGTGAGTGGTTACTCTCGGTGCAATTTGACGGAACTTTGCAGCGAAGGCTGCACTCGAAACCATAAGTGTCAGGGCGTGCGCCTCGAGTCTGATCACCTCAAAAGCGCCTCGCATTGCGGGCGGAATCGCTTCACCGATTGCTGCTCGGACTTTTAAATGCAACTGTGCGGTCGCTAAAACGCTCGCTGCTTGCGAGTCATGGCCTAGCCAGCCGATCAAGTGGGCGCTGCCTGATGGGGACGTAGAGCGCGTCCTGCGAGGTGGTGGGCTTGCCATAGGTAAAGGAAGTAAATGAAGTTAATAATTATGCCTTCGCGACAAGATCAGTATGCACCAATTACGCTAAGTGTTAGCCGATTGGTGGTGCTGGTTGGGCTCTTACTCGTCGCCGCTCTGATCGCAGGTGCTGGTTTGCAGCGTATTGTGTGGAAGCTACAACCCGAGACTCAGCCGTCCGCCTTGGTCGTTGCTTCCATGGCGCCCAGCCAGCCTATCCCAGGCTCGGCAGATAGCCAGACAGTGCAGCTTTTGGCAACAAAGGTGGGTGAATTGCAGGCCACGATCAAACGACTGGATGGACTGGGCCAACGGGTTGCAAAGGTGGCCGGCTTGCCTGAGGGGGATGTAACGGTTGCGTCCGATGCTCCCGAAGCTGCTGTTGTGCTGGATGATCTGTGGGTACCTTTGCCGGCGGGGCCGCATGCGCGCCCACTTTCTGAGCTTGAGAGTCAGATTAATGCTGTGCAGGCGCGCGTGACGCGCCAAAGTGATTACTTTTCGATGCTTGACCTCGCGGTCACTGAGCGAGCAGCCAGTGTTGCTCGGCTACCGACGGCAATGCCGATTGAGTCCTATCCGTATTTAAGCTCATCGTATGGCTGGCGACGTAATCCGTTTAATGGCCAAATGAGCATGCATGAGGGGTTGGACTTTAGTGCACCAGAGGGGACTCCCATACGCGCTGCGTCTGGTGGGGTTGTAA
>JBEDEU010000146.1:0-5945 GCA_041175585.1 Pseudomonadota bacterium
TCTGTGTACCCCTTTCTATACGGTACTGACCTACGACGGCACCGAGCAATGGATGCCCAAGCACCCCGCCGACGAAGAGGCGCTACGCGCGTTTCACGCACACCAAGCAACAGATAAAGGATTTGGCCTAGCGGCAGGTCCGAGGGCGGTCGACATTATGCAGCGACGCCTGCTGGACTATGGGTTTCAAGTGAGCATTGCCCCAAGCCCTTGGGAACTCGACCAAACCCACGACGCTGAGCTGATTCACGCCTTAGCCACGGGCAGCGCGCAGGCGGTAGGTGAAACTGGCCTGCTCGATGCTGCCACACTTGCCTCTTGGAAGGCCGCTCGCCAAGAAGCCCAGGCCTGCACCATCGGGCACTGGGATCTCTTGGCTACATTTGGCAGCTAAGGTCTTACACAACCTTATTGCTTAGCGTACCAACGCGATCGACAATCACCTCCACGATCTCGCCGGACTGCAGGAACCGGGGTGGTTTCCGGCTGAACCCCACACCCTCCGGCGTCCCCGTCGCAATCACATCGCCGGCAGAGAGGGCTGTGAACGCAGAGATGTACTCGATTAGTTTAGGAATCGAAAAAATCATGGTCTCGAAGGCAGCATGCTGCATGACTTCGCCAGCCACCTTGGTCGTAATCGTGAGCTTATCTAAGGGACCAACCTCATCCTCTGTCACCAAGCATGGGCCGATCGAACTGGATCGATAGAAGTTCTTACCTTGATCCAGCGTACGCTGAAACTGATAGTCACGCACCGATCCATCCATGAAGCAGGTGTAACCGGCAACATATTGTGCAGCGTCCTTTGCTTTGACATTACGCGCATCTTTACTCAATACGACTGCAATCTCACCTTCAAAGTCATACTCAGGCGACAAGGTTGGCTTTTCAAAATCCTGTCCGTGCGCAACGAGTGCGGCTGGGATCTTGATGAAGGTACGCGGATACTCTGGGGGCTTATGGCCCGCCTCTGCGGCGTGCGCGGCGTAGTTCAAACCAACACAATGCACGGTGACAGGTTCGAGATACAGTGGCAGATATTCGATCTCGGCTTCTTTAAAATCTCCGGCACTGGCCGCTTGTACAACTTTACGCGCGGCATCCCAGCCGTCTTTGCGTACCAATTGCAACAGTGTCGGATACTCAGCACCCAAGCGAGACCCAAGATCGACGATAGTCTGATCATCGCGCAAAACTCCGAAAGAAGTTCGACCTTGATATACATAGCTCAGATATTTCATTTATTTTCCCTTTAAGTCGCTGAACTGCTTTTTTGGAATATATTAGGCCACAAACCACTGTTGGTCACTCAGGCAAGGCTATGGCACCAAAACTCCCCCGTGATAACGCACAAACAGCTGGACAATTTATCGCGGCGACGCATGGTGATGAGGATGCCAAACAGTATGGCGAGTCCTACCATCTAGCCTTTGCTGATCATGCATTTTTGAGTCGCCCCGAAGTCCGTGGCATTCGTTTTGAGCTGGAGCTACTCAAGCCCGATCTGGCGCTGCGCGAGAGAGCCATTGACCACACTATCGTCGTCTTTGGTTCAGCGCGCTTTGTGAGCAAGGCAGAAGCCGAAAAAATGGTACGAGCGGCGTCGGACGACAACGCACGCTTAAAAGCCAATACAGCCCTAGAAAATAGCAATCACTACGAATCTGCGCGCGAATTTGGTCATTTGGTGGCACGCTATAACCAGACTCAGCCGGATGCACACAGTCGTTTGCATATCTGTACTGGCGGAGGCCCCGGCATTATGGAAGCGGCTAACCGAGGGGCATTCGAATCAGGCGACTTAACAATCGGTCTAAATATCAGCTTGCCGCGCGAACAAAACCCTAATCCTTACATCACACCTGGCCTGGCGTTCCGCTTCCACTACTTCGCGTTACGCAAAATGCACTTTGTCATGCGTGCGCGAGCAATCGTTGTCTACCCTGGCGGCTTTGGATCTTTCGATGAACTTTTCGAAGTACTCACTCTTATACAGACAAAAAAGATCGAGCCTCTTCCAGTCATCCTAGTAGACGCTCTGCATTGGCAGACAGTCGTGAGATTCGACCTCTTAGTCAATCAAGAGTTGATTGACATAAACGATCTTAAGATTGTTCATTTTGTCGACACAGCAACCGAGGCGTGGGCCATTATCCGAGACTGGTACGAGCTTACTGACTAGATCAATGCGTCGTATCGGTGTTGATGTTATTTAATTGCCAGTCACGCCTGAATGACTCCCGATAACTGAAGCGCTCGGCTGGGTGCACACTCACGGCTAATTCGACAAGCTCATCACGCTCATCTAGATAGCGACGAGCAATCCACAAACCCGCAGTACGCGCTGAGACGCCCAGTTGTTTAGCGAGTTGTGCGTTGAGCACCATCGCCCTGATTTCCTGTTGGACAGCTTTGATTGTGCAATTAAACTGTTTCTCAAGCATGCGATAGAGTGGCTCACGCATTGCGCCTTTGACACCCTCCAATGATCGAAATCTTGGCGCGATATAGACATCAGTGAAGCAAATTGGCTGGGGCTGACCATCCTGGTATCTCAACCCTTCAATATGCAACCATGTCTCGCCCCGATTTACCTCCAACAACTTCGCTAACGCACCATCGACAGGTAAGACTTGCGAACCGTTCACTTGTAGCGTTGTCTCGCTTGCATACTGTCGCAAATCGGTGATCCCCGTCATCGTTTGCGTGTATTGTTTGACCGCGCGTTGCGCCAAAACCCGGCTACCCACACCAGGCTGGCGGATGACCAAGCCCTGTTGCACTAATTGCTTCACCGCCTCGCGTACCGTGAAGCGCGACACACCAAATTGAGCACATAGCTCAAACTCGGTTGGCAGCAAGCTACCGACGCTGTACCGCCCACTCTCGATCTCGTCAAAAAGTGTGCGCGCAACCTGCACGTAGCGCGGTACAGATAAGGAGGACTCAACACGGGTCATTGCACAGACCTATTCATCAGAACGACACACCTCACAAGACAGCATGATCACGCAAAAATTTGATCTGTTCTGCCGTGAATCCAGCCCCGACCAGTAATGCGTCTGTGTCTGCGCCCATCTCAGGTGCCGCACGCAACGGTGCAGGATCACCAGAACAGCGAATCGGTGCAGCAACACCCAATACCTCCGAACCATCCGCTCTCGCAGTTTTCACAACGCCCTGTCGTGAGTGCACAAATGGATTGTCCAATGCCTGTGCAACGTCATAGACTGGAGACGCCGGCACCTTGCCTGCAAATTTCTTCATCCAGTTCGCGGTCGTGTCAGTCAAAGTAACGCTCTCTATATCGGCGTTGAACTGATCACGGTTCTCCAGTCTTGCTTTATAAGAGCTGTATTCAGGCCGCTGAGCCCAATCGGGTTTGCCGAGCTCCTTCGCCAAGACAGGCCAAAATTTTTCTTTATTGCACATAATGAAGAGCCAGCCATCTTTTGTCGGATACAACTGGCTTGGCACCAGCGATGGGTGTCCAGATCGTGGTGCTCTGCCCGTGACATGACCGCCATTCAAATACCAAGTCGCCAGATAGGCCAAATTATGCATCGCCACATCAAACAGGCTTGTATCTATGTCACGGCCGATACCCGAGGCTCGTGCACCCAGCACACCAGATACGAGCCCCAAGGCGGCTGTCGTACCGGTCATTAAATCAATCATCGACAAACCGAAACGCGAGGGTGGGCCATCAGGCTCACCGGTCAGCGACAAGTAACCCGCTTCGGCTTGCATCAAATAGTCATAACCTGGCCAGGCAGCACGTTCTCCTTCACGACCATAGGCCGACAGATGCACGCACACGATGTCCTTACGAATATGCTTGAGCGCATCGTAGGTTAGGCCTAATTTGGCGGGCAAATCCCCACGCAAATTATTGAACACTGCATCAGCATGCTCGACGAGTTTGTGCAGCACCTCACGACCAGCCTCTTGCTTGAGGTCAAGACGCACACTCTTTTTATTTCTATTGAATGCTTGATAGAAATGGCTATCACCAGGGCCGAAGTAATGGGGCCCCACCGCACGACCGACGTCGCCACCATCGTGAGGATTTTCAATCTTGATCACTTCGGCACCTAAATCGGCTAGGTGCTGGGTTGAGAACGGTCCGGCGCCATACTGCTCAATGGCCAGGATCCGCATCCCTTGAAGGGGCAAACTCATATTGGGTTCCTTGCGATCAGCTGTTTGGCAATGATGATGCGCTGCATCTCGTTGGTGCCCTCACCAATCGTCAACAATGGTGCGTCACGATAGAAGCGTTCGACCAAATACTCTTTGGAATAGCCGTAACCACCATGCACGCGCATCGCCTCCATACTATTTTCTAACGCAGATTCGGTTGCAAACAACTTCGCCATGCCGGCTTCCATGTCGCAACGCTCACCACGGTCGTAGGCTTCTGCCGCACGCATGGTCAAGAGCCTTGAGGCTTCGGTTCGGGTCGCCATGTCACCCAATTTCAGCTGGATGGCCTGATGCTCACAAATCTGCTTACCAAACGTCTTGCGTTGCTGCGAATATTTCACTGCTTCGTTCAATGCCGCTTGTGCCACACCCACACCGCGTGCCGCAACGTTAATCCTTCCAAGCTCCAAGCCGTTCAGGATCATCTGCAAGCCCTTGCCCTCCTTGCCGCCAATGAGCTGGCTCGCCGGCACCCGACACTGATCAAATACGAGCTCGGCTGAATCAATCCCTTTGTAGCCGAGCTTCTCGAGCTTACGGCTCGCGCGAAACGCATCACTCTTCTCAACGAGAAACAAGCTCATACCCTTATGACGTGGGCTCGCATTTGGATCTGTCTTGACCAGCACGGCGAAGCAGTTTCCGTATATGCCGTTAGATATCCACATCTTGTTGCCGTGGATGATGTAGTCGTCGCCATCGCGCACAGCCGTTGTGCGAATCGCCTGCAAATCTGTTCCGCAGTCAGGCTCTGTCAGAGCAATCCCGCCGCGCAGTTCACCTGTCGCAAAGCGTGGCAAGAAAGCGCGCTTTTGCTCTTCAGTACCGTTTCTCTGTAGCGCAGCCGCCATAATGATGTGTGAATTAATAATGCCAGATACTGACATCCATACAACTGAAATGTGCTCAATGATTTTTGCATAGGTCACCGTTGAAAGACCCAGACCGCCATATTCTGGAGCGATCAAGCAACCAAACAAGCCCATCTCTTTCATTTTTTCGACAATCTCTGCCGGGTATTCATCATCATGCTCTAGCTGCCATGCGTAGGGCTTGACCTCTTTTTCGAGGAAGCGATCGACCATGTCGAGAATGATGCGTTCCTGATCTGCGTCTTGAGTACTCATTGTTTCTAATCTCCGGTGCTACGCTTAAATTGTTTGGGGATACAAAAATTAGGGGGGTTCACTAGGTTGTACGTTATGCGATGCGTCCGAGACATGCCGCCAGGTCTCGGGCTGAACTATTTTCAAGGTTCAGTACTTGTTGCTCAATTTCAAGGCTGCGTGCAGCCGATACTTGTCTCGCTGCGTTATCGCGGTATTTGGTAATGATGTCTTGTGCAGTGAGTGGGCGGTCGACCGAGCCTCGATTCATGGCTTCACGCTCTCTGATGACACGACCATCTTTCAATTCAACAATCACCTCACCGTCAAAGTATTTAGGGAAGCGACTCTCCGGGTCGACCGAGTACTCTGTGATTGCCGCAAGTGCTAGCACCTTTGGATCTGACAAAGCTGGCTCATCGATATCGTCTAACGTCAGACGTCCTTTTAATAACGCTGTACCCACCAGATAGGGAATACTAAACTGCGCCTCATACGAGTTCGCTGGCACGCGCTTTGCCGCTTCCGGTTCGCAGACCGTCTTGACGACTTCGGCTGGCACTAGGACCTCGACCCGTTTGATCTGATCGGCACGCACACCTTGCGCGTAGATACGCGCAGCAGCGTCGA
>JBEDEU010000147.1:0-5676 GCA_041175585.1 Pseudomonadota bacterium
GGTTAGAACACAATCGCATCCATGTCCTGCGCGGCGAGGCAGCCTCCGATATTTCGTGGGAAAACTTGTCCTGGTGGTTGGATGATCTTGCAGGATTGGCTGGTGAAAAGCTCTTGCGTGTGAAAGCGCTGGTGAAAGTGACAGACTGCGAAGAGCCAATACTTATTCAAGGTGTCGGTACCACTTACGGCATGCCGCGTCGTATGTCGACGCAAATAAATCGTCCTGATGTGATCATCGTGATCACGCGGGACCTCAGTGCTGATGAAATTTCCAAGCATTTTGAGCAGTCAGCGGTTAAGCTGTATCCAATGAGCGGGGGAGCTTCTTCCGCACTGGGTCATCCAAATCAAATTTCTTTGTCTTCATCAAGGAGTTTTTATGCAAGCAACGACCTTTAAGCGACGTACTTTTTTAAAATCATCCTCTGGACTGCTATTGGCTTCTGCTTTGCCAATGTTTGGTCGCGAAGCGTTGGCGCAGGATGCAAACGTTGTTGTCGGCACTTGGGGCGGTGACTATCAAAACCTACTCCAGAAGATTGTGAACCCGTTGGCTGGCGCTCCGATCGTGTTTGACACAGGCAATGCAGTTGCACGCGCAACAAAAATTCGTGCTGAAACGAAATCTCGTCGTGGATCGATGGATGTGGCACTCTTGCAGGACGTTGATATGTACGACTTGTCACTTGTCGATCCGTTTGAGGCGGTCAGCGTAGCCAACACTCCCAACGTTGCGAATACATACGAACAATTCCGTACTTCGTACTCCATCCCCCATATCTTCAGTGCGATGGTCTTGGTTTACAACAAGGAAAAAATCCCTACCCCTCCGGATTCGTTCGCTGCAGCAACAGATCCGAAGTATCGCGGCCGTGTTGGGTTTTCGGATATTTTGCATGTGGCCAATACGCTTTTCGTTGGTCTGGCAAATGGCGGCAACATGTCGACCTTCAAGGCTGGTATGGATATGTTGGCAAAGATCAAGAAGAATGATCCCAAGATATTTCCCTCAAATGAGGCTGTTGCCGCTGCACTTAAGTCTGGCGAGATTTGGATGACCTGCATGTGGAAGGCGCGCGCTTTGCAGTGGCAGGATGCCGGGTTGCCGCTTGGGTTCGTCGTGCCGAAAGAGGGCGCAGTCGCTGTTACGTTTGAAGGCGCCGTACCTAAGAATGCACGCAACAAGCCAGGTGCTTGGAAGTTTTTGAATGCGATGATGGACCCGAAGGGCCAGGTCGAGTTTGCGAAAGCGATGGGCTATGCACCGACGGTTCGTAACGCTGACTTGCCAGCCGATCTGAAGGCGCGTGTGAGCTTTAGCGATAGTGAGCTCAAGCGCGTGCTGCCATACGATTCCAAGTCCTTGGTATCTGAGAAAACTCAGGTGCTTGAGTATTGGAATAAGTCTTTCAAGGCGGGCGCTTAGTGGACTTGAACGTGAATCGACATCTCTGCGTAGATGTCGATTCTTTTCTTTAAGTTTGCTGCGCAGCGGTTAATTAAGCCGATTCTCTTCAGGCCTGCGCCGCCATAGATCGGTCTGCAGCCTCGTAAATAAAAGGCAGGCGGCTAACAAACTTGCTGCATATAAAAAAACGCTTTTAAAACCGCTCATGAATACTTGCCTGGCGTGCAGAGCTTCAGTGTCAGACATGGGTTCGGCGAGTTGTAGTACCCATAACCAGAAGACTGCTCCCGCAACAACACCAATCGTGCGTGTGAAGACCGTGATGCCCCCAGCAACGCCACGCGCTTGGCGAGGCAGACTAGCAACAATCCAGTCTGCGTACGCTACTTGAAATAGTCCTAAGCCTACGCCTTGCAGGAGCATAGAAAAGAAGATGAGGCTCCAGTTTGGAACGTCAGGCCACAACATGACACAAATCAAACCGCTGGTGCATATCCAAGCAGCTCCGTAGGCAATCAAGTTAGATGCTAAACGCTTCGAAATAAGCCCAGTGAGCATCGAGCCAAGCAGTGTGCCGCTCGCCCAGCAGCCTAAAACAATTCCGATTCGTTCTGCCGGCCAGGCCGCGACTGTAGAAAGGTAGTACGGGACCAACAAAGGGATGGCAAAGGTCGCTAGTTGTAAGACGACGCTAACGATGTTGATCCAAAGGAATCGCTTGTCTTGGCGACTTGTGCTAAACAGCAATCCCAGCGTTGAAGGCCTCGCTTGTTCTGACGAGATCTCACGGCTGTGAGAGTTTGCCTTGAGCCTTGGCGTTAATAATGGCAAGAAGGCAAGTGCAATGATTGCGATAGGGACCCTAAACCAATAGACGCCAGGCCAATCAAGCCAGGCAATCATGACCCCGCCAATGAGCGGCGCGGCCACACTTGCGATCGCTGTCATGCTTCCGTAGAGAGACAAGGCCCTCGTACGTTGCGTCTCATCGTATAGGAAGGTCACAATGGCCGGTGCACACGACAAGGTTAAGGCCATTGCGATCCCTTGCAAGACACGTGCGGCAATCAGCCAAGGATAGGTCGGGGCTAAGGCGCAGAGCGTTAGGGCAATGATTGCCAGCACAAGCCCAGCCCGAAATACCCTCAGATGGCCGAGCCGATCTCCCAAGGCTCCAAAACCGATGACGAGCACGCCATACGTGAGCACATAAGAGAAGGGAATCCAGAGAATACTTCTGGTGGGAAGCGAGAAGGCCTCTGAAATCGCAGGAAAAGCGACATTTACAGAGAAATCTAACGGGGCAATCGACGCACCTAGGCCGATGACGAATAATGCAATGATATTCAAAAGGTCGTGTCGCAATAAAAAGTATTCTGTATCATTAAACACCAATACTCTCTTCAATCGCTTCTAGCATTTGCGTTGGCAAACGCTAGGTGGCTATAGGATTCCTTTGTATGAATAATCGCCTTAAGGTCGATTCCCTTGTCATGAGTCTTTATCCTGAGGCGCAATGGCTATTTGATCAATTGCGCGAGGGGAGTCTCGACGTCAACAGCGGTGGGGTCACGCGTGATACGTATGGGGTTGGCGAGCAGTTCGCACACGATTTGGTCGCGAAGTATGCCTCCGATCTCGGTTTAGAGATTCGTCACGACCATATGCGCAATACCTACATGGTGCTACCTGGGCGAGATCGTTCAGCACCAGCGATCGTGATTGGCTCGCACCTTGACTCGGTTGCGGCGGGCGGCAACTATGACGGTGCTGCGGGGGTCGTGGCGGGGTTAATCGCGGTGGAAGCGATTCAAGAAAGTGGCCTCCAGCCAGAATGCGACATCGTGGTGATGGGTGTGCGCGCTGAGGAGAGCATTTGGTTCCAGGTGTCGTACATCGGGAGTCGCGGTGCCCTAGGAACTTTGCAGGCTGCTGCATTGCAGGCCAAGCGTATTGATTCAGGACGTACATTAGCGGACCACTTGCGCGAAGCGGGTGGTGACCCCGATGCCGTTCAGCGTGGTGACGCCTACCTGACACCACAAAATGTCAAAGCCTTCATGGAAGTGCATATTGAGCAGGCCCCAAGCCTCGCTATCGACGGCCATGCTATGGCGATCGGTTCAGGAGTGCCCGGTAACTTTCGCTATCCAAAGATTAAGATCACTGGCGAGTACGGCCATGTTGGCCTAGGTCGTCGTTATCGCCATGACGCGTCGCTCGCGGGTGCCGATATTGCACTCGGACTCGACAAAATCTGGGCAGAGTGGGATCAAGCGGGTCGTTTGATGGCATGCACCATCGGCGAATTCCAGACAAACAGTGCTCGCCATGGGCTAACCATCGTGCCTGGCGAGTTTGGATTAAGCCTGGATGTGCGTGCGTATGACACCGCAGATCTGGCGGAGCTTAAGGAAAAATTTTTAGCGCTGGTGGCTGACGTAGCAACCAAGCGCCGCGTCAAAATTGATCTTGGGCCAGAAGCCTCGGCAGGTGTCGCGCCTGCCGATCCCCTCATCGCGTCACAGTTGCGTGCGTGCGCCCAAGAGTTGGGTTTGCAAGTACCTGACTTGCCAAGTCCCGCTTCGCACGATTCGGCTGCCTTCTATGCTGCAGGTATCCCGTTCGGATTCTTATTTATCCGTAATCCTAACGGTAGTCATCATCCCGATGAAGAGATGTCGGTGGACGACTTTCTCTTGGCAACCTCGGTACTGACACAATGGGTAGTTACACATTGTTGTAAAAATTAATTAGCGTTTATTCGTTCTCAGCGCCCCAAGCGTCCCCCTGCGTGCGCAAGGTAGAACCACTCTTGTCCGGGCTGCGATTTTATGTTCGGAAACACAATGAAGCAGTCCCGCTCTGCAATAAGTTGCATGCCATCAGCACGGGTGCCAATGCATTCGCCCTGTTTGATTTGATCAAAACTCTTCCAAGGTTTTGCAAACTGATCGTTCATATCAAAGCGATCAAATACGTCATAAAGACCGAGCACTTCAAACTCTTTCGCTGCCGCGGGCGGCGTTCCAGCGAGCATACCTAAATAGGTCAGGGTGTTCACAATAGCGTGGTAGGCAACGTCGCGTCCACCGACATCATCATGCTGACTGCACTCTAGGGTGAGCGACCAACCGCCCACAGAGCGCATGTATTCGGTGGTACCGATTCCGTAGCGCGTATCGACATCCACATCCTTGGCATTGAAGCGACCCGCTTTGACTTCTGCAGCGCGTCGCTCGATTCCCTTGGCATAGGTGCTGAGCCAGCCATACACAAACCGCTTGCAACCGAGTCGCGTAATGAGCTCTTCTTCGATTTGTGCATGCGAAAAAGGCTCAAGGTCATGGCTGTTGTTTGACGGACCAAAGAGTGCGAAGGCCGTATCACCGCTTTGAAAAGAGTGAAGATCAAGCAGGCCATCATGCTCTGCCAGAAGTGGACACAACCAGTTGGCGATGTGATCCTCGTACTGTACAGGTGACTCAGTCGGCATTAAACGCCGATTCAAATTTCGGTCGCCCGCACGTCTCTTTAGTCGGTAAGCCTTGGGATTCGTGACCGGTACAAAGGTCACAAATCCTTTCAGTAGCTTGAGCTCCCCAGACTCAAACTGCTTGACCAATCTCTCGATTGCAAAGGTTCCGCACGTCTCATTGCCATGGACAGCAGCAGTGACAATAAGCTTCGGGCCTGAGATAGGGCTGCGGATTCTTGTTGTCTGAAACGGGCGTTCCTGATCAAGTGGAATCTGCTCTGGGAGATCGGTCAGCAGTGTTGAGGGTAATGCCATGTTTAATCCGCTTTGATGTTTGAGTCTGTTACTGTTTTGCCCCAAAGTGCAAAGTCAGATTTGATACGGTCTGCAGTTTGCTGCGGTGTGAAGGGCATGGGCTCATAGCCTTCACGTTTGATCGCGGCAATGACTTCAGGATCTTTCATGATGGTGGCAAGTGCTGGTACAAGCTTATCCATCACTTCCTTGGGTAGCCCAGCTGGACCAACAATGCCAAACCAAATTGTTGCATCAAAGCCGGGGAAGCCTGATTCAGCCATTGTTGGAACATCTGGGAACATGGAACTGCGTTTGCTTGAAGTATCGGCAAGCGCGCGCAGTTTGCCTGATTGAATCTGGGTCGCTGCAGCACCCAAAGAAGAGAACAGGACGGGTACATGACCACCAAGCAACTCAGCGATCGCAGGGTTGCCGCCTTTATAAGGGATATGCGAAATATCTAACTTCGCGGCAGCTTTGAATTGCTCCCC
>JBEDEU010000148.1:0-5633 GCA_041175585.1 Pseudomonadota bacterium
CTGCTACATCCAAGGCGTCGCGTGAAATGTCCGTTGCGTCGACGAAGGCTTCAGGAAATTGATGGGCGGCGATAATGGCTAAGCAGCCAGAGCCTGTACATAGATCCAGAATGCCCGTGACCTCGTAAGGATCGCTGATCCACGGGCTCAGTTGATTCATCAAAAGTTCAGCGATGGGCGAACGCGGAACAATCACGCGCTGATCAACATGAAAACGGAACCCTTGTAACCACGCCTCATGCGTCAGGTATGGAGCGGGCAGGCGTTGCTCGCAGCGCAGATCGATTAATGAGAGCGCGCGTTCGCGCTCTTGGGGTAAGACCCGGGCGTCCATGAATGGCTCGAGCTGATCTGGAGGTAGATGTAAGGCAAACAACACCAGATAAACCGCTTCATCCCACGCGTTATCCGAGCCATGACCAAAGAACAGCTTGGCTTCGTTAAAGCGTGAGACACCGTAGCGAATTAAATCGCGTACGCTGCACAAGGCGTCCCGGGATTGCGGCATCAGGCTCTCAGGAGGTCGTTGATGCTAGTCTTGGCGCGGGTCTGCGCATCGACACGTTTAACAATGATTGCGCAGTTCAGGCTGTGCGAGCCGTCGGCCGCTGGTAAAGAGCCTGGAACCACAACGGAACCGGAGGGCACGCGACCGTAATGAATTTCTTTGGTCTCGCGATCGTATATACGTGTGCTTTGTGACAGGAAAACACCCATCGCCAATACCGAGTTCTCTTCAACGATCACGCCTTCTACGACCTCGGAACGTGCGCCAATGAAGCAGTTGTCTTCGATGATGGTTGGGTTAGCTTGCAGCGGCTCGAGCACGCCACCAATTCCAACGCCGCCGGATAAGTGCACATTTTTACCAATCTGTGCGCAAGAGCCTACAGTGGCCCAGGTGTCTACCATCGTGCCCTCATCGACATAGGCGCCGATGTTGACATAGGAGGGCATCAGGACGACGTTGCGTGCGATGTAAGCACCACGGCGCGCGACTGCGGGAGGAACAACGCGATAACCACCAGCTTTGAAGTCTGCTTCGCTGAAGTCGCCAAACTTAAGTGGCACCTTGTCATAAAACTGAACAGGCTTTTGTCCCATCACGCCGTTGTCATACAACCGGAACGATAAGAGCACGGCTTTTTTGATCCATTGGTGCACAACCCAGTCACCGTTAATTTTTTCGGCAACACGCAGGCTACCTGCATCTAGAGCGTGAATGGTGTGTTCGACCGCTTCACGCACGGCAGCGTCAGCAGCGGAAGGCGAAAGGTTCGCACGGTTTTCCCAACCCTGCTCGATAGTATTTTGCAAATCGGTCGTCATAACAATCCTGAATAAAAAGAAAGAGAAATGAAAGCAAAAAGTGTTGAGTGCAATACGCCTTCGGAGTTAAGCGCCTTTTTTGAAATTCTTTTGCACAAAGCTTGCAATACGATGCGCGGCTTCGACGCAATCTGCCAGCGGCGCAACCAGTGCGATGCGGATACGGTTTTGTCCGGGGTTAATCCCGTCGACGGTTCGTCCGACATAACTACCAGGTAAAACCGTGACCGCTGTTTGTGCCAGCAGATCTCGGACAAACTCTGGATCGGGTCCCGGAGTACCCGCCCATAAGTAGAAAGAAGCGTCTGGTCGTTTGACATCGAGCACAGGCTGCAAGATAGGCAGGACAGCGTCAAATTTTGCGCGGTACTGTTGGCGGTTATCTATCACGTGCGCCTCATCGTTCCACGCGGCAATGCTTGCGGTCGACACAACGGGCGATAGAGCGCTTCCGTGGTACGTGCGATACAAAAGGAATTTGGCGATCAGGCGCGCGTCACCCGCTACAAAACCAGAACGCATGCCAGGGACATTTGAGCGCTTGGACAGGCTCGAAAAGCACATTAGATTTTTGTAGTCCGTGCGCCCGAGTTGGTACGCCGCTTGCATTCCACCCAGAGGCGGGGATGCCTCGTTTAGGTAGATTTCGGAGTAACACTCATCGGAGGCGATGACAAAGCCATAGTGGTCTGACAATTCAAACAGCAGTTTCCAGTCCGACAGCGGCATGACGTCGCCTGCTGGATTGCCGGGCGAACAGACAAACAGCAACTGGGTACGCTTCCAGACCTCGGCCGGGACACTCGCCCAATCGCAGCGAAAATTCTTGCTTGGATCGGAATTCACGTAAAAGGGCGTGGCTCCCCCGAGCAATGCTGCACCCTCATAGATTTGATAGAAGGGGTTGGGGCAAACAACCAGCCCGTCCGCCGTCGAGTCAAGAACTACTTGGCCGAAAGCAAATAATGCCTCGCGCGAGCCTAGGGCCGGGAGGATTTGCGTCTCAGGATCTGGGGCAGGGAGGCCGTAGCGGCGCGCGAGCCAGGCCGAAATCGCCTGCCTTAGGGCCGGGTCCCCTTTGGTTGGTGGGTAAGCCGACAGTCCTGCCAAGCCGCCAATAATGGCCTGCTTGACGCATTCGGGCGCAGCGTGCTTAGGCTCACCAATCGAAAGGTTAATAGGGCGAATACCTTCGGGCAAGGGGCCAGCCTGGGCCAGCAAGGCGCGAAGTTTTTCGAAGGGATAGGGCTGTAATTTGTCAAGGCGTGGGTTCATCTGCGTATTTTAACCAGTTGCCTGCCCAGTGGGAACGGAAAACCCGTCCGGTGTGCGCTACAATGCTCGGCTACTGCGAAGGTGGCGAAATTGGTAGACGCACCAGGTTTAGGTCCTGACGCCGTAACAGGTGTGCGGGTTCGAGTCCCGCCCTTCGCACCACCCCGTTTTTTTATCCGGCGCGGGCTGTATCGCGCTATCCGTCCTCTTTGTTTGGTAGATTTTCATGCAACCTGTGGTTGAAACCCTCTCCGGCCTCGAGCGCCGTATAGAACTCTCGGTCTTGTTGGCCGACGTCGAAACAGCTGTTCAAGCTGAACTCAAGCGCGCAGCGCGTACCGCGAAGGCACCTGGTTTCCGTCCCGGCAAAGTGCCGATGGCAATGCTTGAGCGTACACACGCTCCTGGCATTCGCTACGATGCGATCAACGACAAGGTCGGTCAAGCTTTCGAGAAAGCGATCGAAGCATCTGGCTTACGCATAGCTGGTGCACCGAAGCTCGAGCCAAAGACTGAAGGTACGCCAGAGGGCACCTTGGCATTCTTCGCGACCTTTGAGGTTTATCCTGCTGTGACAGTGCCTGATTTGTCAGGCCTCAAGATCAAGCGTGCTGTGACGACCGTGGGCGAAGCAGAAGTGCAACGCACCGTCGACATTTTGCGCAAACAGCGCGCTGAGTACGCTGCCCGCGATGGCCGTGCTGCTCAGGACGATGACCGTGTCACGCTCGACTTTGCAGGTACGATCGACGGCGTGCCCTTCGAAGGCGGCAAGGCTGACGCTTTTCCTTTCGTTTTGGGCCAGGGACGTATGTTGCCTGAGTTTGAAGCGGCTGCACGCGGCATGAAAGCTGGCGAATCGAAAGTATTCCCCTTGGCATTCCCAGCCGACTACGGTGGCAAAGACGTAGCAGGCAAAACTGCCGAGTTCACGATCAACGTTAAAGAAGTGGCCGAGCCAGTTCTGCCCGTGATTGACGCAGAGTTTGCAAAATCACTCGGTCAGCCTGAGGGCGATGTCGAGAAATTGCTCGCCGATATCCGCGGCAACATTGAGCGTGAAGTCAAAGCGCGCACCCTGGCCCGTACAAAAACGAGTGTGATGGACGCACTGATCGGTGCTGTAAGTTTTGACGTGCCGAAATCTCTGGTAGACAGCGAGTGTCAGGCACGCGTGCAAGCAGCGCGTGCAGAGCTCACCCAGCGCGGTGTGCCAAATGCAGACAAGATGCCGATCCCAGCAGATGCATTTACTGCTGAAGCTGAGCGTCGCGTGCGCTTGGGCCTGCTCGTGTCGGAACTCGTGCAGCAGGCGCAATTGCAAGCTAAACCAGAACAGGTTCGCGCCCGCATCGAAGAGTTTGCCGGCAACTATGAAAAGCCAGCTGAAGTCGTTAGCTACTACCTGTCAGACCGTGCGCGTCGTGCCGAAGTTGAAGGCATTGTGCTCGAGGACAACGTGGTGCAGCACGCCTTGGCAAAAGCGCAGGTTGAAGACGAGCAAGTACCTTTTGATCAAATCATGGGAACGGCCTAAATGGAACGTTTTACCGACTTCTATGCATCGATGCACGGTGGGTCCTCCGTGACCCCAACCGGGCTTGGATACATTCCAATGGTGATTGAGCAGTCGGGGCGCGGAGAGCGTGCCTTTGACATTTATTCCCGTCTGCTTAAAGAGCGTGTGATTTTTCTAGTTGGTCCGGTCAACGACCAGTCGGCAAACTTAGTTGTGGCTCAATTGTTGTTCCTTGAGTCCGAGAATCCTGACAAAGACGTAGCGCTCTACATCAACTCACCTGGCGGGTCGGTATACGCCGGTATGGCGATTTACGACACCATGCGCTTTATCAAGCCTGAGGTGTCGACGCTTTGCACAGGCCTTGCTGCGAGTATGGGTGCTTTCCTTCTTGCCGCTGGCACGAAGGGCAAGCGTTTTTCTCTTCCCAATTCGCGCATCATGATCCATCAGCCATCGGGTGGCGCACAAGGCCAGGCCTCGGATATTCAAATTCAGGCGCGTGAGATTCTTGATCTGCGTGAACGCTTGAACCAGATGCTTGCCGAGAACACAGGTCAGTCCGTTGAGCGCATTGGTATCGATACCGAACGGGACAATTTCATGTCTGCGGCAGATGCGGTAACGTACGGACTGATTGATAAGGTCCTGACTTCGCGCGCGGACCCCGTATAACAATCCCGCTCGGCTTAAACCTGTAATGGATCGCTATGACAGATAAGAAAGGATCAGCCCCGACAAAGACTTTGTACTGCTCATTTTGTAATAAGAGCCAACACGAAGTCCGCAAGCTGATCGCCGGCCCGTCCGTATTCGTGTGTGATGAGTGTATTGACTTGTGCAATGACATCATTCGTGAAGAAGCACAGGCTCAGGCGCGAGAGTCGATTCGTACAGACCTGCCAACGCCCGCTGAAATTAAAGCCTTTCTCGACCAGTATGTGATCGGTCAGACAACACCCAAACGGGTTCTTGCGGTTGCGGTCTACAACCACTACAAGCGTTTGCGTCACGGAGAATTGAAGGGCGACGACGTCGAGCTTTCAAAAAGTAATATCTTGCTTATCGGACCCACTGGGTCGGGTAAGACCTTGCTGGCTCAGACCTTGGCAAGACAACTCAACGTGCCGTTTGTCATGGCGGACGCCACCACGCTGACCGAGGCGGGCTATGTCGGTGAGGACGTTGAGAACATCATTCAGAAACTACTTCAGAACTGCAATTACGAAGTAGAAAAAGCTCAACGGGCTATTGTCTATATTGACGAGATCGATAAGATTTCGCGCAAAGCAGACAATCCATCCATTACCCGTGATGTGTCGGGTGAGGGTGTGCAGCAGGCATTGCTTAAATTGATTGAGGGTACGGTTGCCTCAGTGCCCCCGCAAGGCGGGCGCAAGCATCCGAACCAGGACTTTGTACAAGTCGACACCACCAACATTCTCTTTATCGTGGGCGGCGCGTTTGATGGGCTTGAGAAAGTCATCCGTAACCGTACCGAGCGGTCTGG
>JBEDEU010000149.1:0-5591 GCA_041175585.1 Pseudomonadota bacterium
AGCGATGGCGATGCTCGATGAAAGCCCTCTTTTGCCGCAAGGGCAGTCGGGCTCGTTATTGCCAGATATACCGCCGGCTGCGAAAGCCCGTATGAAGGCGGCTCAGGATAAGGCGCAGGATGAGCGAGCGCGAGCTCATCAGGATGCATCGCAAAATAGGGATCCGCAAGCATCAAAGGCTGACGCTCAAGCATCGCACTCTGCTTCTACGCAGGGAAATGAAGCGGTTGATATTTCCGAGCAATTAGTCAAAGAGCTGGCTGCTGATAATCCGGACCCGAAGAAGATCGCGGTCCTTGTCAAGCGCGCACGCGAATTGGGTGCAGAGGCCAGAAAGGCATCTATTGAAAAGATTGCGGCGATGACCGCCGAGCATGGCATTGATATTAAGGCGCAGGCTGCTAAAAAGTTAAAAGATTTAACGGCGGGACCACCAACGCGCCGAGCCTTGACGACGCAGAAGTCTATTGAAGAAGGATTCAATCAAGGCGCGCTCGATCGCCTACAGGCTGATAGGTTGCAAAGCGGGTTGAGTAAGACCTTGCTCGCGGCGCAAGAGCGTTATCGCAAGTCGGCGCACTGGATGCCGGAGGCGGGCTCTTTGGCGGAGCCGCAAGAGTTAGGTCGACAAATCCTTGAGTTGGCAAAGAGTGGTCGTTTAGCGCGGCATGCCGCTGGTAGTGACTGGGTAGGAGCCGATCTGTCCAATCGGCAGCTTGATGGCATCAATCTGTCGGGTGCTTTTTTGGACGGTGCAAATTTTGCTGGTGCGTCATTAGTGGGTGCAAACTTAAGTCAAGCAACGTTGTCGCGTGCAAACTTTGCGGGGGCGAATCTTAGTGGTGCGAATTTAAGCGGAGCAAATCTAGGGCGTGCGTTCTTGGGCGATGCCATTTTGGATGATGCTGTGCTGACGCGTGCTGTGTTGGATCAGGCAAATTTGAATGGTGCCCGATTGGTCAGGGCCAACTTACAGTATGCAACCCTGATTGGGATCAACATCGGTCATGCTGACTTCACGCAAGCCAATATGAGTGAGTGCAAGATATTAGGCTTGGATATCGGTGAAGAAAAAGACCCGAGCGCCTTGCTCAAGCAGCCACCGACTGACCTCGCAGCAATGATTCGCCCGATTAACCTGTCCGGTATGCGTGCGACTGGCGTGAGCTTTCATAAGGCAGCGATACTTGGCTGCGAGGCTAAGGGCGCACAGTTTGCCCAGGCAGATTTTCTAAATGCCACGTTGGCGCATTGTGATTTGCAAGGTTCGGATTTTTCAGAAGCCAATTTTTCGTCGACAAGTGTGGTGTTGAATTCAACCCTTGCTGGATCGCGGTTTAATAACGCGACGCTGCAAGCGAGTTTTCTGCGGGAAGTCGATCTGAGTAAGTCCGATATGCGAGGCGCCGATTTGGGCAAGAGCTACTTTGGCCTGGCCAATATGACCGAGGTGAACGCGATAGGCGTCAAGGCGGCGAGTGCGCGGTTTGAGCGAACCAATCTGAAGGATGCGACCTTTGCATCCGCAGAGCTGACTGGTGCGTTATTCATGGGTGCCCAGTTGTCTGGCACCAGTTTTGATGACGCCAAGTTGACTTTAAGTGATTTTTCCAAGGCACAATGCGATGCGGGAACCAGCTTTCGCGACGCGATAACCGGGCAAGCCAAAATGCCACGTTCAGAATAGGACCTCAGGGCTTATGTTTGCGAATAATATGATGGTCATGAATATGGGGTTTCCGGACGTCTGTCTGGAGGGACCGATTCCGATTCCGTTTCCGAATATTTCTGAAACGGAAGAGGCAATTCCCACTGCGCCAAATATTCTGATTGAATTCACGCCTGCCCAGACCTTACTATCCTGGGTAGTGATGTCAGAAGGCGATATTGGGTTGGGTGTAGCGAGTGGCATGTGTATGGGGCCGACGATTCCTTTGGTTGGATCTTTTACTGTCCTGGCAGAAGCCATGCCGATGACGCGTATGACGAGTATGAATCTGCAAAATTTGTCGAATTGCCCTGGGTTGTCGCTAGTGCCTGGCCAGTTCACTGTCTTGTGTCTGGCGCCTTAGGGTGCGGGTATTTACAAAGAGCGTATTGATCTATGAATTTTTCTAAGCCCATCTACTGGCGACAAGGCATTTTTCTACAGCCTCAGCATTTTCAATATGCGGATGCGTATCACGACGAGGCGCGCAATCGCCTGTTGAATTTCACCCACCTCAAGGGCGGGGGAGTCTCTGCGTTGCAGTTCTCGCCAGATCGTCTCCAATCAGGCTTCTTGGCTTGTGGTGACTTGCAGGCGATTCTGCCAGATGGGCAGTGGGTCGATCTTCGTTTGAATGCCAGGTTGGCTGATCGTGATATTCGTAACCTGAAGACAGCGGATGGTATTTACCCAGTTGCGATCGGCTTGTTGAAATTAGCGCCAGGCACCCCCGCTGTTGCTGCGAATGGTCTAGACGGTCGCTTTGAGACGGTGGGCTACAGCGAGGAATTACCCGACCTGTATGACGATACGCCGGACTTAGAGGTGGACCGGTTGTGGTTGAGGCTGCGTTATCTGATCGGAGACGAGATCGAGGCCGCGCAAAACATGACTGTGTTGCAAGTCGCTCGCCTGATTGTGGAAGGCGGAGTCATTAGTCTGGACGAAACCTATGCCCCAGCATGTTTGGCATTCGACGATCAAACGGCGTTGGCTAAGCGCGTACGTTTAATTTTTGAAATGTTGCAGGCGCGGTTTGCTCGTCTCGCTGAAATGGCAAGACCATGGCGTATGGACGGCGATTCGATTGATTCGGCATGGCTACGCGATCGAATGGTGCATGCCGAGGTCGCCCAAGCCTTGACTGAGCTCGGTCATCGCATGCAGACCCAGGCTCAGCCAGACCGGCTCTTTGAGTCACTGCTCGTATTGTGCAGTCGCCTATCCGCAATCGGTGGCATTAAGCGTCCTGATTTGCCAGCATGGGATCGGGATGATCCTTACCGTGCATTCGATCGTGTTGGAATCGTTGTGCAAGGGTTGCTGGATCAACTGCATAGCGGACCGGATAGCGTGGCGTTGTTCAAACTCCGGGAAGGATGGTTTGAGGCTCACGTGCCCTCTACTGCTCGTGTAGGAGAACATGCTGTTTATCTGATTCTGCAGCAAGTTAGCGAGACGGGGTTAGTGCAGGCTTCGCCCGCGAAGCTTGCATCCCTGACTCGCATTGAGACTGTGGTGAGTCGTGCCCTACCAGGCGTGCCGCTTGAGCGTGTTGAGCGTGTGCCCTACGGTGTCGGGGATGCCCCAGACACTGCAGTTTGGCGTATTGATACTAAGGATGCACTCTGGAAAGAGGCGAATGCAAGCGGTACCATTTGTCTGCACTGGCTCGGTTTGCCAAAGACTGCACGCGCCTTGTTAGTATACTTTCGCGCATAATGGTCTCGTTTGTCATGAAAAAGAGGGTCTATTGATGTCTCGATCGTCGGCTCGCCAAGGTAGCCCCTGGTTGCGACTCTGTGCGCGGGGTATGCAATGTTTGGCGATGTTAGCGCTGTTGCCAGCCTGCTCGTCGGTGAACTCCATGCTGGGTGGGAATACATCCAAACAGGCCTTGGCAGACATCAAGTACAGCGCTGATCCGCGCGGTTTGCGCATGGACATTCATGCGAGCAAAAGTCTCAATGTGGTCAGCGGTACGCCTTACGCACTAACGATTGCCGTGATTCAGTCGAACAATCCAAAAGCAGCACTCAAGCTCGCAAATAATGCAGCTGAACTGGATCAATTGTTGACCGGCGTCCCATCGACTGATCCCGCTATCCTCTCGGTCGACCGGTTTGTTGTGCAGCCTGGAGCAATCGACACATTGGTATTGGCGCGTCGGCAAGAAGCACAAGTCGTGCTCGTGTACGCTGGCTACTACAACTCTCCGGTCACGCAGCGCGTTCGAATGCTCGAGGTTCCGATTTTCGTTGATAAGTCAGGCGTCTTTGTGACGACATATGCAGCATCACCTGCCGTGATGAACCTCTCACTGGTGTTATCTGAAGTGATGGTTGAAGAGTTGAGCTTGTTGGGCCCCTCACCATTTGTATTCCCTAATCCTGACAACAACATGCTCAATGGTGGGCGACCAACGCCGGATCCGGCCGGAGACAAGGTGATGCAGCTATGAGTGTCACCGAGTCGTCTCTCTATCAGCAACGTACGCAGTTCTGTCAGCCATACGTCGAGTTCATGACTCAGGTTGCGATGCTGATTTCGTCTCGCAAACTCAGTCCCACTGCTCTCAGCACCCACCTGCGGCGACAGTTGGAGCGTGTGAAAGCGTATGGCCTGCAAGCCAAGCAAGATCCGGTCGCCGTCGAAGAGGCGTTATTTGCGGTCTGCGCCTGGGCGGACGAGCAGATCATGAACGCGCAGTGGGAGGGCGTTTCAGAATACTGGTCTCAGACCTTGCTCCAGATGGAGTACTTTAAAACTAACTTGGCCGGCGAGTTGTTTTTTGAGCGAATGGATAATTTGCCGACTGAGGCTATTCCTGCACAAAGTGTGTACGCGATTTGCTTGGCTAACGGGTTCAAGGGCAAGTATGTGTTTAATTTGTCGGTTGAAGAACTCGAAACCAAGCGCCAACAGGCCATTAATGGTGCTCTCATTGATGTGGGCTTAATCAACCCTGGGGCGCAAACATTTCCGAGTATCGCGGAGTTGTCTGATGCGAGACCAGCACCGCCGACTAACTGGCGGCGCTACCTGCCAATCAGCATTTCCTTGCTTTTGCTTGCCATTTTGGCGTTGATATTGGCAGGTGTGTTGCAACTAAACGTCGCATTGATCCTAGGTCGATGGTTTTAGTCCAAATAAATACAAAAAAATCATGTAGTTAGGCACTAATTCTGATACAGTTTCGAGAAATCGTAAGGGGTTTCTCGACCACCGTACAGGTATGCTCAAAAAAGTTCTGCGTTTTTTCGCCATAGCCTTGGTGCTCATGGTCTTGTTGGCTTTAGGTTGGGGCTGCCAGATTTTTTTTGGTTTCCCTGCTGGAAGCATGTGGCTTTGGCCGACCTTGCCGCTACTCACGTGGTTGCTGGTTAGCTTGGCACGAAGGTTCTATGTACGTTATCGGGCCCAACAACGCTTAAGAACTCGCCCGGCGCTACAACAAACCTTGCTACCAGATGATGAGTGGGTCGCGCAGGTACGTTCCTTTCTCTCTGTAACCCAAAGTCTCGATAAGACGCCTCTGGGTGATCATCGTTTGCACTTTGTGTTGGGCCTCTCTGGCGCGGGGAAAACCACTCTGCTAGAGCAGGCCGCTTCAGGAAGCTATCTTGGGCGCACGCCACAAGTCGCAAAAGCACAACCCACGCAATCATGCCATCTGTCGTTCCTAGACACTGGGATTGCCGTTGAAATTTCGGGTCAGCACATTGACCCGAACAAAGACGCGGCCATGTGTGATACCGATTGGCAGAAATTACTGCGCAGTATGAGTGCGGACATCTCCCCGGGGCAGTGTGCGGGCATTATTGTTTGTATCAGTGCGGAGCAGCTCAGGCCTAACCAGTTAGGGCATACAAGCGCTGGCCTA
>JBEDEU010000150.1:0-5582 GCA_041175585.1 Pseudomonadota bacterium
TTGGTCGCCGCACGTTTAAGAACTTTGATTTGGCTGAGCTTGCTCGCTTTATCGATTGGACCCCGTTCTTTCAAACCTGGAGTTTGTTTGGACAGTTCCCTGCGATACTGGATGACCATGTTGTCGGAGAGCAGGCTCGCAAAGTCCACCAGGACGGACAGGCGATGCTCAAGCGCATGATTGACGGGCGCTGGTTAACCGCGAACGGTGTTGTAGGCTTCTATCCGGCCAATACTGTCAATGATGACGATATCGAAATTTATCAAGACGAAACGCGCGAGAAGGTCTTGTTTACCTGGCGTGGTCTGCGTCAACAAGGCATGAAGCGCGAAGGTGTGGAAAACAAGTGTTTGGCGGACTTCATCGCACCCAAATCGTCGGGTGTTGTCGATTACATCGGCTTGTTTGCGGTCACGGCAGGTATTGGCGTCGACAAGAAAGAAAAAGAGTTCGAGCTTGCAAACGACGACTACTCGTCCATCATGTTCAAGTCTTTAGCGGATCGTATGGCCGAGGCCTTTGCTGAAGCACTGCATGCGCGCGTACGTCAAGATTTGTGGGGTTACGCGGCGAACGAAGCGCTGACGAATGAGCAGATGATTAAGGAAGAGTACGTGGGGATTCGGCCAGCGCCAGGCTATCCCGCATGCCCCGAGCATGTCGTGAAGCGTGAAATGTTCGAAGTTTTAGACGGTGCAGATATTGGCATGATGCTGACGGAAAGCTATGCCATGCATCCCGCTGCAAGCGTATCTGGTTTTTATTTCAGTCATCCCCAGTCACAGTACTTTAGCGTCGGTCCGATCGGAGAGGATCAGGTTGAGGATTACGTGAAGCGTTCGGGACGTACCGAGAAAGACGTGAAGCGCACGTTGGCACCTAACTTAGGCTAGCTGACCTTAGGCAGATCGTTCAAGCACCAAGGTGAGGGCGACTGCTGCCAACAATATTCCTGTTCGTGCGTTAAGACCCAACACGTTGTTGCGCGTTTCGACGAAGCGATACAGGATGGCACCCGCCACCAGAGATAGGCCGACCGCGACAGCGATGCCTACCGCGTTGATCCACAGGCCTGTCGGGAACCATAGACTCCAGAGCGCATTGATTCCAATGCAAATGCCGTAGTGAATTAAAAAAATAGAGTAAGAGCGCTCACCCAACCAATTCAGTACGGGGTGATCTCCCCAATGCTCCAGTCGCCCCTGCAGGTCTGCAAAGGCGAGTAGTAGCGCAGTGATAGTGGCGGTAGCAGCGGCTTTACGAAACTCGAGCCATAACGCGACCATACCAATCAGGGCAATCAATACGAGCCCGAAGCGCCCTAAACGCGTATGGGCGGTCCAATAGGCCAGCACGCCTAGGCCGTAATACCCAAAGAAAAATGGTGCGTAGGCCTCTAGAGACTCATTGCGATTCAGGATCCAGAGAGAAAAGGCAGTCAGCGCAGTAATAAGCACTGGGTAAAGGAGTTGTAAACCCAGCGGTATGCGCCAGCATAGTGCGGTAAAGATCGCGGTCAACGCAAACAGTTGAAAATCAATCGCGACATACCAAACCCCTGCCGAGAGTGCTTCGAGGCCAATCAGGTCGTACAGCAAAAAGACATGGGCGAGTAACTGACCAATCGTTGGCGCGCCCGATAGCGAGTCGTGAATAAACCAGGGGCGTACTAACGCTGTAATAAGTGCTGCAAGCGTGACGGCAAACAAAAAGGGGGTAATGAGCCGTTTGTAGCGCTTCCAGATTAGGACGGGTGCCATGACGGCAGTCGGCATCGCTCGGGGTGCCATTTGCGCGGCAACAAAATAGCCGCCAAACACAAAAAACATTTGGACCGCGAGCTTGCCATAGGTGACAAGTGCTTCGATTAACTGCGGGTACTGCGTACCGATCACTTCAGACATCGGCCCGTATACCGCTAGATGATGGATGACAATGACCAGACAGCCAACGCCCTTTGCGGCGTTGACAAGAGACAGTCTGGTCGTTGACATCAGTGGGGCAGGGTTACGCAGTTAGGTCTTGTGATAGATCTCGGAGCCCTTCTTGACGAACTCAACGGCCTTTTCTTGCATGCCGGCTTTGAGTGCCGCGTCGTTGGCCAAGCCTTGTTTCTGGGCATAATCACGGACGTCTTGCGTGATTTTCATGCTGCAGAAATGTGGACCGCACATCGAACAGAAGTGCGCCACTTTCATTGAGTCCTTCGGTAGGGTCTCGTCATGAAAATCTTTTGCGGTATCTGGGTCAAGTCCTAAGTTGAACTGATCATCCCAGCGGAATTCAAATCGTGCCTTGGAAAGCGCGTTATCACGAATCGCCGCGCCGGGGTGGCCCTTGGCTAAGTCTGCTGCATGCGCAGCAATCTTATATGTGATGATCCCGTCCTTCACGTCCTTTTTGTTTGGCAGGCCCAGGTGTTCCTTGGGCGTGACATAACAAAGCATAGCCGTACCGTACCAGCCAATCAGCGCAGCACCGATGCCCGAGGTGATGTGATCGTAGCCAGGCGCGATGTCTGTGGTGAGCGGTCCCAAGGTATAGAAGGGCGCTTCATCACAGTGCTTAAGCTGTAGATCCATATTTTCTTTGATGAGCTGCATTGGCACGTGGCCTGGGCCTTCGATCATGACTTGTACATCATGCTTCCACGCAACCTTGGTGAGTTCGCCCAATGTCTTCAGTTCTGCAAATTGTGCTTCGTCATTCGCGTCAAAGCCTGAGCCGGGACGCAAGCCATCGCCAAGAGAGAAGCTGACGTCATAGGCCTTCATGATTTCGCAAATTTCTTCGAAACGCTCGTACAAGAAGCTCTCTTTATGATGTGCCAGACACCACTTCGCCATGATTGAGCCGCCGCGCGACACGATACCAGTCATACGGTCTGCAGTCATAGGAATAAAGGGCAGACGCACACCTGCGTGAATCGTGAAATAGTCCACGCCCTGCTCAGCTTGCTCGATCAGTGTGTCGCGGAAAATTTCCCATGTCAGGTCTTCTGCTTTACCGTCCACTTTTTCGAGCGCTTGATAAATAGGCACAGTGCCGATTGGCACTGGCGAATTCCGGATAATCCACTCGCGCGTTTCGTGAATATGTTTACCTGTGGACAGATCCATCACTGTGTCGCCACCCCAGCGAATCGACCATGTCATTTTTTCAACCTCTTCAGCGATGCCAGAGCTCACTGCGGAGTTGCCGATGTTTGCGTTGATCTTGACCAAAAAGTTACGCCCGATTGCCATCGGTTCAACTTCGGGGTGATTGATGTTTGCGGGAATAATTGCGCGGCCGCGAGCGATTTCGTCGCGTACGAATTCGGGTGTGATCAAGTTAGGGATTGATGCACCGAAAGACTGGCCAGGATGTTGGCGCAGCATGCGCTTAGCCATCTTTTCGCCCTCAGGACCTGTCGCGCGCAAACTTTCAATATATTGTTCGCGGCGCAGATTTTCGCGAATCGCAACGAACTCCATCTCAGGAGTGATGATGCCACGACGCGCATAGTGCATTTGCGACACGTTGGCGCCGGATTTCGCACGACGTGGGTGGCGACGCAAGTCAAAGCGCATTGCTGTCAGTTTTGGATCGGTGAGGCGCTCTTGACCGTAAACGCTGCTCGGTCCTGCAAGCAGTTCTGTATCGCCGCGCTCGTCTATCCAGGCACGACGCAGTTCTGGCAGTCCTCGACGGATATCGATTTTTACGCTTGGATCCGTGTAGGGGCCGCTTGTGTCATACACAGTGAGTGGAGGGTTTTTCTCGCCACCGAACGAAGTGGACGTATCCTCTTGTTCAATTTCGCGGAATGGCACACGAATATCTGGGCGTGAGCCTGTTTCGTAGATCTTGCGTGATTTAGGTAAGGGTGCAACTGCTGCCGCATCCACTTCGGCGGTGGCAGCTAGGAATTTTGGGTTGGCATTCATAGAATCGCTCCAAATAATTGATTGGAGCCGAATCGGGACCTATTCCAGGGATGCTGGAATGCGCTCCCAGCATCGGCATTATCCGTACTGGTACGAAGGGACTCTCTCAACCTGGCGACTTGCCAAGTACCCCCGCATAATGGTGCAAAGTATAGGGCTTCTTGCTTCGTTTGGGAGAAGAATCCCTAAGAACTCAGTCCAGAATGATCAGATTGTCGCGGTGCATCAGTTCGGTTTCTGAGACGCTACCCAGAATGTCCGCGATATTGGCCGAGGGCTGACCCATAATTCGGCGTGCGTCAGAGGCGGAGTAGTTCACGAGGCCGCGTGCACACTCCTTGCCTGTTGGGTCGATACAGGCAACGACATCACCCGTTTCAAACTCGCCCCTGACCTCTTTGACACCGATTGGCAGCAAGCTCTTGCCTTCCTCAAGCAGGGCCCGTGTCGCACCGGCATCCAGAACCAGCTGGCCGCGCAACCGGAGGTGGTCAGCCATCCATTGTTTTCGGGCAGACAGTACAGGAAGCTCGGCACGCAGCTCTGAGCCAATGCACTCGCCAGCCGCTAGGCGAACCATGACGTCTTGCTCGCGTCCGGAGGCGATCACGGTGTGGGCGCCACTGCGCGCCGCACGTTTTGCCGCGAGTATTTTCGTGAGCATACCGCCCTTGCCAATACCCGAGCCCGTCCCGCCGGCCATCGCTTCCAGGTTTAAATCACCCGCACGTGCATGGGCCACAAATTTGGCATCTGGGTTCTTGCGCGGATCCGAATCGTAAAGCCCGCGCTGATCAGTCAAGATGATGAGGGCATCTGCTTCGATCAGGTTGGTGACAAGGGCACCAAGGGTGTCGTTATCACCAACAGCGATTTCGTCGGTGGCGACAGTATCGTTTTCGTTGACGATAGGCACGACGCCGAGGCGCAACAGGGCGAAGAGGGTCGAGCGCGCATTGAGGTAACGCTGTCTGTCCGCTAAGTCTTCGTGCGTAAGTAGAATTTGTGCCGTGCGAAGATTGTGCTTGGCAAACGCGACCTCGTACGCTTGTGCCAAACCCATTTGCCCGACGGCTGCGGCCGCTTGTAATTCATGCATCGAGGTTGGGCGCTTGTCCCAACTGAGTCGCGCCATACCCTCGGCGATCGCGCCGCTTGATACGAGCACCACTTGCTTGCCTTGCTGCCGTAAGGCGGCAATTTGCCCGGCCCAGTGTGCGACAGCTTCGCGATCCAAGCCTTTGCCATCGTTTGTGACAAGCGAGGAGCCCACCTTGGACACGATGCGTGAGGCGGAGGCGATGACAGAGACTTGCGTGGCGGAGGCGGTCATGGCTGTTGACAGTGCTTAGTCGGTAGTAGGTGCTGGCCCGTCGCTGCGGGTTTCGTCAAAACGGGGGTCTTCTGCGATATAGGTGCCGTCCGCTTTATCTTCCGCAATATTATCTTCTTGACGGTAGGCGTCGATCGCATCTTGCAGGTCCCAGATCAGCTGTTGTGTGCCATCGCCAGACAGAGCAGATATTGCATACACAGGACCTTTCCATTTGTATTCTTTACAGAAGCGTTTTTTTACTTCCTCTGGGTTGGGAACCATGTCGAGTTTGTTTAGTACGAGCCAGCGAGGCTTGTTGTAGAGCGTCTCGTCATATA
>JBEDEU010000151.1:0-5581 GCA_041175585.1 Pseudomonadota bacterium
AAGTAGCTCATCCAGTCGTCACGTTCCTGTCCAACAGCAAGATCCAAAGGCGCAGCGGCTTGCCGGACTGTCCAGGTCAGTAAAGCAGTGTCCAAATCAAAAGGCTGAAACAGCCATCCCTTTGGGGTACTAAGTTCAAGAGTTCTATTGAGCGCCAACCGATGTTCGCGCTGATAGCGCGCGATACATCGCCAGTCCAGGACCTTAGGCTCACATTGGATTTGCTTGAGCTTCCAGCCAGCAACGTAGATCGGCGCCTGGCGCCAGTCCTCCATCACTCGAGCGATATGCAAAGATGTGTGAATCGGATAAGTATCCGAGATGCGCTGCATCACCTCTCTCCATCGAACCGATGCATCGGGAGTCGACTCGATCACGCTATTGTTTGCCTCTTGCGTCATCAGCAGCAGCGCGCCAAGCAAAGAGGCGAGCACCGAGATCCACAGCAAGATTCTTTGTAGGACACGCTTGCGCAGCCTTGTTAGGCGGCTGAATGCATCGGGACTCACGCGCAGCCATTCCGGTGGCTCTGCAGGATCAAACGCTGGTAGCCAACAAACGACCAGCGCCGGGAAGCGCTGGGCTAATAACGCAAGGAGTTCCTGAACGTCCTCCGCGCTAGAAAACCATTTGTCTGACTGAACCAGTACGGTGCCTTCGTGCGCAGCAACCACCCAAAAGCCATATTCTTGGTGTGGCAGTACGCATGCAACGCTGCCGCTTGCGTGTGTCTGCGCATATTGCATCGCTGCGGAATGCAATACTGGTTTGTGGTGACGCCTCGCGTTTAATACTCTGCAGTAACCAAGCACTGCGCTAGGCTCTGATCCAATCAAGTAGTGCGTAGCACGTAGAACACGAGCCCGGTCCCGCCCGACCTGCGCAGGCCGACCACCTAAAAGAGGCGTCCACTGCAGCCCGAACACAAAATGCGTATCGCGATCGAGGGCGATGGTGCGCAATGGCTCTTTATCAGAAGCCGCGAGGCTGTCCTGCGGTTGCACCACGCTAGAACCCCTCTTCAACTTGCGCCGTCAACATCATCAGCGTTGCAGTGCGCCCGCGTTTGAGACGATCGCCGCCACCTAACGCCAGTGGCGCGTCTGCGCTGATACGTGCGCGATCCGTCGAATCGTTCTGCGCATCAAACCCGGAGATCAACATGGGCTGTCCCGCTTTCAGGGCCACTTGCTGCACCGTCCCGTGTCCGTCTATGGTGATTTGCTGTATCTGAAGCCGATTGCTATCCTGACCCACAACAATGGACTTAAGCGGTTGAGCGACGGTATTGTCGTAGGCCACAGACAGCAAAATCTGGCCATCCTCTTGAACATCTGGCAACAATGTCAAAAACGCACCGACCGTCTCCTCCTTTTGTGTGACCGACACGGAGGGAGCAGCCGTGCCAAGTAATGCGTTCCCCTGCGCAGCGCTGGCTGAAGACTTAACTTGGTCAATATATGTAAAGGTTGTTCGCACCGCATGCGTCACGGGCCTGCGATTGAGTGTCAGAACAGGGATTGTGACGTGACGCTGAACAGTTCCGTATTTCGAGAGCGCACTCAGCACGGCCTGCGTACGAACTGACGCCGAACTTGCTGCCACGCGTGCCTGCGTGGTCGCAACCGATGAGCTAGCCACCGAACTCGCAAGACTTGCCGCAAGCTTGCCGTGCGCAAAGACGGTTTCCCAATCTAGTCCGAGCTCTGAATCCTCGTTCGTTGCGATCGTAATTTCTTCAAAAATGAGTCGTATGCGTTTCGTTAAGATTCGATTTTCTCGCTCGATATATTTGGAGATTTCCGCTAAGGCCTCAGGGATATCGGTAACAACTACTGAGCTGGATGCACCTGGTTGCGCGGCAATCACTGCCGCCCGGCTCAAGAAGGGATCAAGCCGGCTCTTCACCGCATCCATCACATGTTGGGTCGAACCCGTTAGCGCGGTGCGGGACGAATGATCAAAGCCAGCGCCCTTTGCACTGACGCTACGGCCCAAGCGTGCGTCTGCCTGGGCTGACAGACTGAGAACACGCAAATCGAATACTTTCGTTTGCGTACGAAAGAACTCAATCGCACGGTCGTGGTAACGCCAGTGCACAGCCAACCGACGTGAAACAGTATCGAGAACATCACTAAGGCGATGCGATCCCTGTAATAGTGAAATCGTAGTGGGCATCCCTCCGGAGCTGCCGGCATGGGTGATGGTCAAGCGCGGCAAGAAGTTTTCGGCTGGCAATAAGGCCTCAGGCTTAATCCGCACGGCAATGCCTGTGGCGCGCGTAATACGCTCTGCAAAGGTAGGTAAATCGATCTGTCCATCGCGATACATCAACGTTGTATCGACATTGGCGCGTAGCGCTGCGGGCAACGTAAATTCTCGAGCCAGCGGCACAGCACGACCCACTAACCAGGGGCGGTTCACTTGCTGCGAACGATGCTTCTCGCTTTTCTGGGTCGCGACGCGTTGAAACTGCTGGTGCTGCTGTACAACCTCTGACTGTCCTTGGGTTGCGACACCAACTTGATCAAGCAGACGTTTATGCAAAGCGCATCCTGATAACAAGGATAGTTGCCCGATCGCGAGCACGAGTAGCCGATGCAACCTCATGCCGCTGCGCCCTGCTCTACGGTTCGATCACAATGCTCGGACACGGGCACAACACGTAGAACCCGATTCGAGTAAAAGCAAGGTTGCAGTGGTCTATCAGATAACTCCGTTGCGCTAACGAGCGCTCGTACAGAGTCAATAAAGTCATCTGAAAACTCTGCACCCGCGGTGAGTGGAATGTCGACATCAACCACCCAGTGGTCCGGTTGAAACCGCCATCCTCCGATGGAAGCCCAGCGGCTCAAAGCTTGCCTCAGATGCTGATCCTTTGGAGTAACTGTATAGACCGACGTTGAGGCGACCGGCGGTGTATCGGCGGGCTTTTGAATGACAGACGCCGCATCCACAGGGGGTGTAGGTGGGCTGGCAATTGCTGGGGCCGCAACCAAGCGGCGGGCTCTTGCCTGACGCGATCCCGCGCGAAACTGTAATTGCAACCAGTGCCCATCGACAACGGTGTAAGGTCCTTGCTGCCGATAGGACAGTACACGCTCGCCCTGCTCGCCTAACCCAATCAGTGCGGGCAAAATCTGCTGAGGGCTCCACTGGAGCCACGTCCGCGTAGCATCCGAGAATATTTGTAGCGGTGCGACCGAGCGATCGCCAGATAGTCGCCAGCCAAAGTCTAATTTGCCAACCGGACTCTGGACTGCGCTCTGATCCTGTGTGCCGCCATCAACCCGTGTTTTCGTGCACGCGGTGATGCCTAGGCACGAGAAAAAAAGAAGACTTCGGAGAAATATCGTCCACATGGTTTGTCGCACAGAAGGAAACAAACGCTATGGTGACTTGAGGCGACTACACGTGACAATTGTGATGGACACGCATGGATCAAAGAGGCATAAAAAAAGGGAGCAACAGGTGCTCCCCTCTTTACCTACACACTGCGCAATTAACGACGTGCTGGCGCAGCAGGCTTCGCCGGTGGCAATCCTTCATTCGCAATCCGCACAGAGGCGTCTTGAGCCATCGTCAACGCAGCTACGGGTGGAGTCTTCCCAGACAACGCCGCATCTAACTCGCCACTCAGGATGGGCTCGATGCGCGGATAGTTGCGTAGACGGAAGCCACGGCTATTTTTATCGTTGACTTCGCGCATGCTATCCACAACTTGTTTCGCGCCTGGAATGCGGTCATAGAAACCACCTTCGCTTGACCGAAATGCCGCATCGGTCAAAGGAAGAAACCCTGTACGCTGGTGCCAAGCTGTCGCAATCGCAGGCTCAGCCAAGAAACCTAAAAATGCCATGGTTGCTTTGTTGTGCTCTTTGGTTTGGCCAGCGGTTGCCCATAGCGCAGACCCACTCACAAAAGGGCTGCCTGCTTTCGGCGTAACCTGATCATAAAAAGGCATCGGTGCAACACCGAAGTTCAAGCCGCGGGTGTTTTGCATTTGTGCGAGTGCACCGGAGGTTGTGGTAATCACAGCGCAGCGGTTCTCAGCGAACATACGGTCCGCTTCGTTGCTGTTGCCGTTGTGCATGAGCAACTCCGAGCGCTTCCAGCTCACCATGATCGAGATGTGGCGCATGAAAACTGCATCAGAAAGATTCAGCTGGGGTGAGCGTGCATTGTCCAAACCATTCGTTGGCACCACATAAAGTGACCCATTAATAGGCGCCAGGTTCTCAAGATGGGTATTGACTTGATAGCTGATGGCAAAAGGACACTCGTAATGCGCCTTGTCTCGTAAAGCAAGCAAATGGTCTTGCAACGCTGGCCAGGTCTTAGCAGGCTGCGCAGGATTCAAACCAGCCTTCTTATACCCATCCACGTTGTAAAACATGACTGGGATCTCGGCCATAAAAGGAAATGCTGTCAGTTGGCCTTTTGCATCACGCATAAAACCAGTGGTTTGATTCAAAAACCACTTTGAATCTTTGATCGGAAACTGCTTGAGCAGTTGATGCAAGGGAACGATTTCTTTGTGCTGGGCAATGATCTCTGGAGAACGATTGTCCTCTAATTGAATCAATGCGGGCTTTTTCTTGGCAAACGCAGCACGCGCTTCTTCGCTACGCAAAGCAGCTTGATCAGGAAAAGCTTTCAGAACAACCACCACATCCCGTTGGTCGCCGTTGAACTGCTTGGTTAACTTTTCGAACTCGCTTTTATGCGCAGCGCGCAAGGTGTGCCAAACTTCAATTTCGACGGGATTTGCAACGACAGCACCACTGAACAAACAGCTAACACTGAGGACTGCAGCAATACGATTGAGAAACGTCACGCTAGACTTCCTATTGAAAAAAGGCTGAACTGCGGAATAACAACTATTTTAATGCGGCCAAATCGGCTTCGGACGTAAACGAATCAGCAAAAAACGCATCGTCGGGCAATTTGCAATGCGCTACGAATTCCCGGCGTGCAGAATCGACCACGATCGGTGCTCCGCAGGCATACACCTGATGGCCAGCCAAATCGGGGAAATCTTCCATCACGGCCTTATGCACAAAGCCGGTTCGCCCCGTCCATGCATCTTCGGCAAGCGCATCAGATACAACCGGAACGTATGTGAAATTAGGAATAGTCGCTGCCCAAGTCTGTGCGAGTGCGTGCATATAGAGGTCGGCCGGACGGCGCCCACCCCAGTACAGCGTCACTGGGCGCTTAATTCCCTGATGAACCATGTGCTCAATGATTGACTTGATTGGGGCAAAACCCGTACCACTTGCAAGCATCACAATCGGTAATTCGCTGTCTTCACGCAAAAAGAATGAACCTAAGGGCCCTTCTATACGTAAGATTTCGCGCTCTTTCATCTGGGTGGCACCCACACCAAACACGTGGTCCGTAAACAAACCGCCAGGCAAGTGGCGAATATGCAACTCAAGCGCGGCGGCCGAGTGAGGCGGATTCGCCATCGAGTAGCTACGGCGCTTACCGTCCTTCAGAATCAGCTCGACATACTGGCCAGCATAAAACTTGAACGTTTCGGTTGCGGGCAATTGAAGCTGTAGGACCGCAACATCAG
>JBEDEU010000152.1:0-5565 GCA_041175585.1 Pseudomonadota bacterium
TCTTAAATCCAAGTGAATCGCCAAGGTCCGGCCTGTCGTTTGGCAAAGTCCGCGGTTAAATAAAAAATTAAACGACTACGCATGTAGAACTGTCTGCAGAGGGCTCGCGGACGGGGGTTCAATTCCCCCCGGCTCCACCATTACCCGCAAATGCCAATCCTTCGGGATTGGCATTTTTTTTGAGACACTTTTCGTACAAGACCTCAAGTAACCGTGCTCATCAGTAGATTGTTTGGCATGATTTCATGCACTATTATCGGAAAATCAATAATCAAAGCGATCGAAAAGCTTCAATCAAATTCCTAACATTCCGTAAGAAAAATAATGAACCTTATAAAAGCCTATCTTTTCCCACGTGGATTATTCGCTGTGTTTATTTTTTTTCTATCAGCCTGTTCAAGCGCCAATGCTCAATCAGCAAGCGCATTCGAATTAAACATTGCACATGTCAACGACACGCACTCGAACATTCGCCCGCCAGATGTGCAAGAACTTTTAATCGATGGCCAGAAAATATATTCTCCACTAGGTGGTTTTGGTCAGTTAATTACCCTTTTTAAAACATTGGATAAAACCAATAACCTTTTAAAACTGCATGCTGGCGATGCCATTACGGGGACATATTTTTATAAGCTTTATGAAGGAAAAACAGACGCCATTGCGATGAACAACATCTGCTTTGACGCCTTTATTCCTGGCAATCATGAGTTTGATTTTGGCGACTCAGCGCTCAAAAAGTTCCTGGATTTTTTAGCTATCAACCCCGCAAAATGCAATACGCCCGTTCTGGCTGCCAATATTCATCCAGGAACAACTCCAGCCCCCGCATCGCCATTGATTAGCAGACCCGATGGGTCTCCTTATTTCATTCCCTACATCATCAAGACAATTGCTGGTGTCAAGGTCGGAATTTTTGGCATCGATGTCGTTGGTAAAACTAAAAATGCCTCAAAACCAGATCCATCAACTGTATTTGAAGATGAAGTCACGGCCGCACAAAGGACCATTAATCAATTAAAGGCACAAGGTGTTAAACACATTGTGATGATGTCCCATATTGGCTATGACGGAGATCTGGCTATCGCCCCACAATTGACGGACGTGGGTGTCATCATTGGTGGAGACTCCCACACCTTCTTAGGCGAAAACTCGCCCATCGTGAACAAAACACCGTCCGGAAAGTATCCGACGGTTGTGACCAATAAATCCGGTGGAAAAGTATGCATCGGCCAGGCGTGGGAATACACAAAAGTGTTTGCACGAATGAAAATTAATTTCAATCCCGACGGCACAGTACTGTCCTGCACTGGAACTGCATCCGTCATTGTTAGCGATACGTTTTACGCTGACAGAGAGTTAACAACTCCGCTATCAACGAATGCAAATGCTTTAGTACTCGAAAAATTAAAGACTGTCCCAGAAGTTGCCGTGGCGTCTGAAGACATCACTTTTAAAAGTGAAATGCTGCCTTTTAATCAGCAATATGATCAAGACACCCTCGCGCTAATTGGCTCTCTGAAAGGAGATCAATCTCTTTGCTTAATCCGCGTTCCTGGAACAGCTAACCGAGGCGGGACTATATGTGATTCGGTCGTGAAAAAAGCTGGCGGAAGTGATATCACCCAAGTAGTCGTGGAAGGCTACCGTAAAGCGACAGAGTCAGCTTCAGAACCTTTTGTCTCCGATTTTGCCTTGATAGTTGCAGGTGCAGTACGCAAACAACTTGAAACTGACGGAACAAATGATCGGGCGGTCAAGATGGAAGACATATTTACCATCCAGCCTTTTCCAAACGAGTTGATCGTAGTCAATATCACGGGTGCAGAGGTAAAAACCGCTCTAGAACAAGGCGTGCAGAACTGGAAAGATCTTCTGAATTCAGATGGATCGCATCCCTATGCAAGCGGTCTTCGATGGGATCTTGATTTATCAAAACCTTTTGGCAATAGGTTTTCTAATCTGCAGATAAAAAACCATACTACGGGTAGCTGGCACGAATGGGATCCCAACAAATCCTATAAGCTTGTGATCAATGACTATCTAAGAGATGGCTCAGAAAACTATACGGTTTTTAAGGACATCTGCCTCTCACCAGGAAGCACTAGATGCCTACCGCTTGGCGGAGTTTACGCAGTAGACAGTTTGGCGAACTACATTAAATCAACTTCACCTGCCAAACTAACTCGCCAAGCTTGCGCCGACTATTCTCATCAATCCGTTATATCTGCTGATGGCACTAAATTAGAAAAGTGCAATTAATGCTGATCCAGTCAGCTCACATGATTGTTTGCTTTTTTCTTGCAACCCAGTACGTCGCACCTTCAGGTCCGTAACGTTCTGAATGAGGCTCTTCGTATCCCACTTCAAATGTGGAGCCCGGCGTCAGGTGGCGGGTTGTGCCATGCATACCTAACCACATTTCACCTTTGACCACCAAAACACTGACAGACACTGGGTGCGTGTGTGTGTCCAAGAACACATCAGCATCCCACTGCCGCTCGACAACTTCGTCAAAGCCTGCGTCAAGCGCCTCTTGCTTAAATGTGTCGAAGGTCATCATCTTTAATCACCTAAAACCCAGCTTAAAACGCACAGATTAACCCATATAAAATCTAAGGATAAGCAATAACTTGCCTACACCAGAGTGCGATCCAAGAAATACTAAATGTTTTTGTTGCGTGCGGTGAGCTAGACATCTAGACTACTTTTTTATCTCAGATCTGGCTTTTAGCCACACGAATATCGTGAAACTCACCATCGCGGAGAACTTCCGTGGTCTCTTTTATGTCCCCTACTATGCCTTGCGAGAGCTTTCTCTAGCGCAAGAGTATGGACTCGATATTGAATGGTTACCACCGGGTTCACCAGGCGGCGCTATTCATGACGTCAAGTCGGGCAAAATCGACCTCACTTGGGGTGGCCCGATGCGTGTCATGATCGATCATGACACCTCGGCAGATGACGAGCATCGACTGCTCAGCCTATCTGAAGCGGTAGGCAGAGACCCCTTTTGTCTGATTTCTAATCAACCAAACCTCTCACTCACGGACCTGCCCGACCTGAGGCTGTCGATCGTCAAGGAGGTTCCAACACCGTGGCTGTGCCTTCAAGCCGACTTGGCTGACCGGGGTCTTAGTCTCCCGCGTCAACTCGTAACCACCTGGAGCATGCAGGAACAGCTCGACGCGTTGGCTAACAATGAAGTTGATGTGATCCAGGCGTTCGAGCCCTTTGTTAGCCAAGCGCTGCTCGGCGGTGGCCATCTCCTCTATGAGGCCAGCAAACGAGGTCCGACGGTCTATACAGGCTTTATCACCTCTCGCGCGACCTTAAAATCACGCTATGGCGAAGTGGCAGCGCTCGATGCGGCTCTTGCAAAGACGCTACATTGGATGCACGACGCTGGCCCTGACGAGACCGCGCGATTGGTCAACGAATATTTTTCAGAACTCAGCCATGCGCAGTTGATAAGTGCGGCCAGTCGTTACCTGGCAGGCAGCGTCTGGTCCCACAATACAAGCATCAACCGAGCGGGCTTTGAACGCTTGAGTGAAAGTTTTTTCAGAGGGGGCGCCATCCGGGTCCCTGCAAATTATGAAAGTTGCGTATTCAACTTTGGAGATCACTGATATGCCAAACTCTACTCAATTCCGCTCACAAGTTAATCACCTTAAGCGCCACGCTCTTGCTCTAGCCGGCGCTGCACTGGCATCAGTCACATGTCTAACAGCCCACGCACAAACGACGGATAACTACCCCACCCGTCCTATCAAAATGGTTGTACCGTTTCCTGCAGGTGGACCAGCGGATATCGTCGGACGTCTGTATGCGCAACACCTAAACAAATTAGCTGGACAGCCAGTGGTGGTAGAAAACGTTGTAGGGGCAGCCGGTTCAATTGGTACGAATAACGTTGCGCGTGCCGAGCCCAATGGCTACACGATTCTGTTTGGCACCACCAGCACGATGGCGATCAATGAAGTTCTCATGAAGAACCTGCCCTATAACTTCCAAAGAGATTTTGCACAGATTGGCCTGATCGCCAATGCCCCGCACGTTATGGTGGTCAGCCCAAAGGTTCAGGCAAAAAACTTTGCCGAATTCGTTGCTTTGGCTAAGGCGAAGCCTGGCACACTCACATTCGGATCAGCAGGAATGGGATCGATCGTGCAAATGGGATCTGAGATCGTTAAGGTTGGCGCGAATATCGATGTATTGCATGTGCCCTATAAAGGTGGCGGCCCTGCCACGCTGGCCTTGCTTTCTGGTGAAATCGACATGACTGTCAATGACCTCACGACACTCAAGGGCAACATCGATGGTGGGAAAGTGCGTGCAATTGCTGTGGCCAACAAGACGCGTCTCAAACCTCTGCCCGATGTCCCCACCTTTGCAGAACTAGGCTATCCGCAAATTATGTCGAGCACCTGGTGGGGCATTGCCGTTCCCGTCAAGACACCTAGCGATATCCAAAAAAAGCTGCAGGCCTGGAATGATCAAATTATCCGAAATCCAGAATACGTCAGCAAGCTCGCTGAAATGGCAATCGATCCGATTCTAATGACCCCAGCCGAAGCAACTGCGTTTATCGCTGCGGAAACGAACAAGTGGCGCGACATCGCCAACAAAGCCAAGATTGAGTTGAACTGATGCGTGCACTGGTTGCCGGTGGACAGGGTTTTGTCGGACTGAATATTGCCGAGCAACTTCTTAAGCAAGGGCATGCAGTCGCACTATTTGGGCCGAATAGTGCGCCCTCTAGTTTCAAAAGCGCACTCAAGGAACTGCCTGGTGAGCTCATCATCATAGACGGCGACGTGTCTCAAGCTGCTGACCTCGAGCATGCGTTTGTCAACTTTAAACCCGATCGTGTTGTGAACGCTGCGGCCATCACGGCAGGCCTTGATCGCGAGAAATCATCCGCACGACGGATCTTCGAGGTCAACCTGCTTGGCACAATTGAATTACTCGAAGCGTGCATTCGGCATCAAATCCCTCGCGTCGTGCAGCTCAGCACGGGCTCGGTGTTTGGAGAGCAAGGTCGCAGCAGCGACTGGCTAGACGAAGGCTCGAGTCCTGCCCTACCGGAATCTCTCTACGGCATCAGTAAGTTCGCAGCCGAACGCACGTGCATACGATACGCAACGAAGCGAGGCCTAGAAGTAACCGCTCTCAGATTAGGCACAGTCTTCGGACGATGGGAATACGACACTGGTTTGCGCGATACGCTAAGTATTCCCCTGCAACTGCTTAGATCTGCCCAGGCAGGTAAAGCAGCTGTATTGCTTAGAGAGTGCGCAGATGACTGGGTTTACTCAGTAGACATCGCTTTAGGAGTCATTGCTGCACTGAACAACCCCTTCAAACCCAAACCGCTTTACCATTTATCAGCCGGATTGCGCTGGGACGTCGCCGATTGGTGCCAGAGGATGCGCGCAGCGTTCCCTGGGTTTAACTATGAACTGGTCGACGACCCAGCTCTATGCACCATAGGGCGCACCTCCAGCCCGAGCCGCTCGCCCATGAGCATTGAGCGCATCCAAGCAGACTTTGGCTATCAACCAG
>JBEDEU010000153.1:0-5472 GCA_041175585.1 Pseudomonadota bacterium
ACGATAGCGTCCGTATTGCGGGTTGTATTAATTTATGGAATCTGTGCGGCGATCGTACTGCACAATGTCGTAGGCCAGATCATTTTCAGGTGGCTGACTGACCCGCGAGACCTCTTTCCAAAGGGTCGGGTCAAGCGCCGCGAAAAATGCGTCACCCTCGACGATAGCTTGTACCTCAGTTGCGACTACATGGTCGACGAGCGGGAGCGCCTGCTGGTAGATTTGTGCGCCGCCGATGATGTAGGCGTGTTCATTTGGTGCCAGCCGTTTGATCGCTTCATCGAGGCTTGAAACGAACTCGGCGCCATTCGCTTCTTTCGATGTGTCGCGGCTGATCACGATATTGCGACGTCCGGGAAGTGGACGGCCTAATGAGTCCCAAGTCTTGCGCCCCATAATGATGGGGTGGCCAAGTGTCGTTCGCTTAAAGTGAGCGAGATCACCCGCCAACTTCCACGGCAGTGTGTTTTCACGGCCGATCGTGCGGTTTTGCGCGTAGGCGACAATCAGGCTCAGTGACATAGTTTGTTTCGTCTCAACACTAGACAGCCACCGGGGCTTTGATGTGTGGATGGTGGTTGTAGTTTTCGATCACAAAGTCGTCATAACGGTAATCGAACAGAGAGTCGGGTTTGCGTTGAATGACGAGCTGCGGGTAGGGGTGTGGTTCGCGGGAAAGTTGTAATTCGACTTGTTCAAAGTGGTTGCTGTATATGTGGCAATCACCACCTGTCCAGACGAAATCACCGACTTCGAGCCCGCACTGCTGCGCAACCATGTGCGTCAGTAAGGCGTAGCTTGCGATATTGAAGGGCACGCCAAGAAAGATGTCAGCACTCCTTTGATACAGCTGGCACGACAGTTTTCCTTCTGCAACATAAAACTGAAAAAACGCATGGCAAGGCGGTAGGGCCATGTTCTTGATTTCAGCCACGTTCCAGGCAGACACAATGAGTCGGCGTGAGTCGGGTGTTTTTTTAATTTGGTCGAGCACTTGCGAAATCTGGTCAATATGCTGACCGTCAGGCGTTGGCCAGGAGCGCCACTGCACACCGTAGACCGGACCTAGGTCGCCTGTGGGGCTCGCCCATTCGTCCCAGATCGTGCAACCGTTTTCTTGCAGCCACCGTACGTTCGAATCACCGCGTAAAAACCAGAGCAGTTCTACAAAAATACTGCGTGTGTGCAGTTTTTTTGTCGTCACCATGGGAAAACCTTTGGAAAGATCGAAGCGCATTTGATAGCCAAAGACCGAGCGCGTGCCGGTGCCTGTGCGATCTGTCTTGTTGACGCCCGTCGTGTAGACATGGCGCATAAAGGTTTCATACTGGTTCATGATGGTGTCAGGGAGTTTCGTTAAGCGGAAGGCTGCGTCGCAGCACCTGTTTGAACGATATCGGCGGACCAGGTAATGGTTGCCGTGTGCGCCAGCATGGCCGATGCGGAACAGTACTTCTCGTGAGATAGCGCGATCGCACGCTCAACTGCCGCGCGCGGAAGGTTGTCGCCGGTCACCGTGAATACAAAATGGATTTTAGTAAACACTTTTGGATCCACCTCGGCGCGCTCTGCCTGCAGCTTGACTGAGCAGCCAGTGATGGCGTGTCGCCCACGCTTCAAAATGAGTACGACATCGTAGGCCGTGCAGCCGCCTGTGCCAGCCAGCAGCAGTTCCATCGGGCGAGGGGCAAGGTTGTGGCCTCCGCCTTCCGGCGCGCCGTCCATGGCTGCAATGTGTCCAGTCCCAGTTTTTGCGACGAACAGCATGCCTTGCGGTCCGCCCCAGTCAATGTTGACTTCCATATCTAATCCTTAGCGTTGAAGCAAGAATGATAATCCTTTCAGGCCTTGAAAGTATTGGGGTTTCCGCAAGATAGGGCGGGCTAAAATGCTTATAAATCTATCTTGGAGTGGTCATGCACGATACTGTGCCTAAGTTTGCATCCGGCTTTGCGCGTCGCCACGGCATGTTTGATGCCGTGATCGCTGAGGCCGATATGGCGCTACAAGTGCTGTCGGGAGCGGTAAGCGCCAAGCGCCCCAATCCGGCCAGGAGCCTTGCGCCAGATACGCAGGACTTAGATGCAGCTCAAAAAGCGCACGCGGCGGGTCTCATGCGTGTGAATCATGTTGGAGAGATATGTGCTCAGGCGCTTTATCGGGGGCAGTCCGTTGTTTGCAAGGATCCTGCTTGCACAGAACTGCTACTTGATGCTGCTGCCGAGGAGGTGGACCACCTGGCCTGGTGCGAGCAGCGCCTATCTGAACTGAACGCTCGCCCCAGCGTTCTTAACCCCCTCTGGTATGCAGGATCTTTCGTCCTGGGTGCTCTGGCAGGCCGGTCTGGCGTAGCCCACAACCTAGGCTTTATGGCAGAAACCGAGCGTCAGGTTGAAGCGCATCTGGATAGCCACCTAGAGCGCTTACCCCGCGAGGATGAGCGGTCTCGCGCCATCGTCCAGCAAATGAAAGAGGACGAGATTGAGCATCGCAAAACGGCGGAAAATCATGGGGCGGCTACTTTGCCAGCCCCGGTCAGGTTGGTAATGCGAGCAGTTTCGCGCGTCATGACTACAACCGCATACCGGGTGTAGGGGAGCGCCAGATCCCCCTCTTTGTTTGATGTTGCGATGCACAAAAACAACAAAATCCCGCGGTTTTCATAGGGGAAACTAAATATTCTTGCAACGCACAAAAAAATAGTCTATTATTTCTTACATGGAAGTTAAGTACAGGGTTGTTCAGCCGCTAGTTGCCGATAGCAACTTAGAAGCTAAAGCAACCGAGACGTTCAAAAGTATCCCGTCTCCTTTACTTGCCACGGTTGTCTCCTCCACCCTCCTCCTTTGGTGGATTTAGCCCAAGACTGCAAAGTCTTGGGCTTTTTTTTATATCGACCTACTGTCCCTTATCATCTCGGTTTGAGTTGGTTAGCGATTGATTGCCATCGCGTAGGTCTTATAGGTGTCCTTTGCCGGAGAATATTTTGCACATTCAGGATGTCAAGCTTGCGATTGTCGGGCTCGGGTATGTTGGTCTGCCGTTGGCCGTAGAGTTCGGTAAACAGCGTAGCGTGCTGGGCTTCGACATCAACACCGCACGCATCGATGAGCTCAAGGGTGGGCACGATCACACACTAGAGGTCGATGATGTCGAGCTGGCTACTGCGAAACATTTGCGCTACTCCGCTCAGCGCGATGAGCTGAGGCAGGCGAATGTATTCATCGTGACTGTGCCCACTCCGATTGATGAGTACAAGCAACCTGATCTGACACCGCTGGTTAAGGCGAGTGAAACGATTGGTCAAGCGCTCAAAGTGGGTGACATTGTCATTTATGAGTCCACGGTTTACCCGGGTGCGACCGAAGAGGTTTGTGTGCCAGTCCTCGAGCGGGTGTCAGGGCTGCGCTATAACGTCGATTTTTTTGCGGGGTATAGCCCAGAGCGTATTAACCCTGGCGACAAAGAGCACCGAGTGAGTACGATTAAAAAAGTCACGTCAGGATCAACCCCTGAAGTCGCGCTCCTCGTCGACGCTTTGTACCGCCAGATCGTGATCGCGGGCACACATATGGCGCCCAGCATACGTGTGGCCGAAGCAGCGAAAGTCATCGAGAACACGCAGCGTGACGTCAATATTGCGCTAATTAATGAATTGGCGCTTATTTTTAATAAGCTCGGCATTGATACTGAAGCTGTGTTGCAAGCGGCTGGAACAAAGTGGAATTTTCTGCCGTTTAGGCCTGGTCTGGTGGGCGGGCATTGCATCGGCGTCGATCCTTATTACTTGACACACAAGGCCCAGTCGATTGGTTATCACCCCGAGATTATTCTTGCGGGACGACGGCTCAATGACAGTATGGGTGGATATGTTGTGTCGCAGCTCGTCAAGGCGATGACGCGCGAGCGGATTTATGTGCAGGGCGCGCGCGTGCTGGTGATGGGGTTGACCTTTAAGGAAAACTGCCCCGACTTGCGAAATACACGGGTTGTCGACATCATCAAGGAGCTCGGCGAATATAACGTCGACGTGGATGTATATGACCCTTGGGTCGACGCAAAGGAAGCTGTACATGAGTACGGAATCCATCCCGTACAGACCCTTGAAAAAGGCCGCTACGATGCGGTGATTATGGCTGTGGCACATCGGCAGTTTGCGGAGTTGGGCATCGACGCGATCCGCGCTTTGGGTAAACCCAAGCATGTGCTTTACGACTTGAAATATATTTTCAAGTCAGAGCAGTCGGATTTGCGTCTCTAACGGGTAAGAAGCTACATGACACTCACCCGCTACCACCAGGTTCAGGCGTCGTTGCGCGCGACGCCAAGAAAATGGCTCGTTACAGGCTGTGCCGGCTTCATCGGCTCCAATCTCGTCGAGACGCTGCTCTCTCTTGATCAACAAGTTGTGGGACTCGATAACTTTGCAACAGGACATCGACGCAATTTGGAGGAAATTCAAGCCTCTGTATCGGGAGCGCAGTGGTCTCGCTTTGTTTTTCATGAGGGCGACATTCGTGATCCGGGCATGTGTGCGCATGCGGTTTCGGGCGTTGACTATGTGCTGCATCAGGCCGCACTTGGTTCGGTACCCCGATCACTGAAAGATCCTGCCACGACCAATGATGTCAATATTTCTGGTTATCTGAATATGCTGATCGCTGCGCGAGATGCTGAAGTGTCAGCGTTTGTGTATGCAGCCTCAAGTTCGACCTATGGAGACCATCCGGGCTTGCCGAAAGTGGAAGATCGCATCGGTAAGCCGTTATCGCCCTATGCCGTGACAAAGTATGTCAATGAGTTGTACGCAGATGTGTTTGCGCGCTCTTACAGCTTTGCGAGTGTCGGGCTGCGTTATTTCAATGTGTTTGGCAAACGACAGGATCCTGAAGGCGCATATGCTGCGGTGATCCCCAAATGGATTGCCGCCATGATTCGCGGTGACGATGTGCTTATCAACGGAGACGGCGAAACGAGTCGTGACTTTTGTTTTGTCGAGAATGCCGTGCAGGCCAATATTCTTGCGGCTGTCGCTTCGGCCGAGGGCGTGAATCAAGTCTATAACGTCGCGGTGCATGCTCGGACTAGCTTGAATGAGCTCTACTCATTGCTCACGCATTCTTTGGCGCGACAAGGGGTGCCATATGACAAAGAGGCTGTTTACCAAGACTTTAGAGCGGGCGATGTCCGCCATTCGCAGGCTGACATCAGCAAGGCTCGTACATTGCTAGGATATGCACCGACGCACACTCTGGCCGAGGGTCTAGAGGTTGCCATGCCTTGGTACGTCAAGTTCTTGGGTTAACCGCTCGCCAGTTTACGTACCCAGTGGGCAGTGGATGGGTCGTAAGGGCTCACTGCCGGGTCACTGCCAAGCGCGTCGAGTCGCCGCTCAATATCACCGGCCAATCGTTTGCCGAACTCTACGCCCCATTGGTCAAAAGGGTTGATCCCCCAGAGCACACCTTCCGT
>JBEDEU010000154.1:0-5328 GCA_041175585.1 Pseudomonadota bacterium
GTTCAAAGCTGCTGGTCAAGCTGCTGAAGCTGCTAAGTCCGCTACACGCGGCCGCCGCGCAGCCTAAGCTAGACAGTCGCAATAAAAAAACCACCCTCGGGTGGTTTTTTTATTTGGGTCAAACTATTTCCCGAGTTTCGCAATCTCGCGCACACATTCGCCCACCAATGCCGGTCCTTTGTAAATGAGTCCCGTGTAGAGCTGCACAGCATTAGCCCCAGCTGATATTTTTTCCGCTGCGTGCTTACCCGAAACAATCCCACCCACACCAATGATGGCGAAGTCTGGGCCAAGCTTTGCGCGCAGTCGTGCAATCACTTCGAGTGAGCGCGCGTGCAATGGGGCACCAGATAGACCACCCGCCTCTTGAGCGTGCGCCAGTCCTTGCACAGTGTCTCGGGCGATGGTCGTGTTGGTGGCTATTACGCCGTCAATGCCGTGGCGAGGAAGGACCTCGGTAATGATGTCGATCTGCTCTTCTGTCAGGTCGGGTGCGATCTTGACCGCAAGTGGAACGCGTCGTTGATACTGCACAGCCAACTCTTGTCTGCGACGCGCAAGCTGTGAGAGCAGTTCGTCGAGCTCATGTTCACCTTGCAGTGCCCGAAGATTCTTTGTATTGGGCGAGGAGATATTAACGGTGATGTAGTCCGCATGCGGATAGACTCCCGCCAAGCCAATCAGGTAGTCATCTGCAGCGCGTTCGATGGGTGTGTCAGCGTTCTTGCCAATGTTTAGGCCAATCACGCCACCTTGTGTGCGCCAGGTGCTGCGTTGAACATTACTCAAAAACGTGTCAAGACCTTGATTGTTAAAACCTAATCGATTAATCAGGGCCTGTGCCTCGGGTAAGCGGAACATGCGTGGCTTTGGATTGCCCGGCTGAGCGCGGGGCGTCACAGTCCCCACCTCGACAAAACCAAAGCCCAGGTTGCCCATTGCGTCAATGTGTGCGCCGTTTTTATCAAGCCCTGCCGCGAGACCGACCGGATTTTGCAAGGCCATTCCCATTAGGGTCGTGGGTGCAAGCACACGACTGTGCATGAGGCCCCGTGTCAGCGAACAATCATAGGCACGTTGTAGCGCGTTGAGTGTTGCTTCGTGTGCCGCTTCGGCATCCATCGCAAATAGGGCTTGGCGCGCCAAGGGGTAGGCTTGAAAGAGTATCGACATGACAACCGTTTAAAAATAGATTCAGAGAGAAGTATTAGGGGCCGGGGGCTGATCGTGCCATTGACCGCCGTGCCTGTACTGAGCGGGACCAAATGCGGCCTTGTACGCCATTTTTGCACTCTTTTCGATCCAATAACCTAAATACAGCCAAGGCAAACCAAGCTGGCGGCACTGATTGATTTGCCACAAAATACTGTAGGTACCCAGGCTGCCTGGCGCCTCTGGGTCGTAGAAGGTGTAGACCGAAGACAGCCCTTGCTCGAGCACATCAATAATCGACACCATCCGCAGCGTGCCGTCTTCTTCTCGAAACTCGACTAGACGGGTGTTGACGCGACTGGCCAACAAAAACTCACTGTATTGCGTCCGGCTGTCGTCATCCATGCCCCCACCCGGGTGTCGTAACGCCTGGTAGCGAGCATATAGGGCATAGTGTTCGCTTGACCAGGATAGCTCTGCAACCAGTGGACGCAACTGCTGATGACGTTTGAGTGTGCGTTGTTGTGTGCGGTTTGCGACGAAGCGATTGGCATCCACACGCACAGGGAGGCATGCACGGCAATTGTCGCAGTGTGGGCGATAGGTAAACAGCCCGCTGCGCCGAAAGCCTTGATCTATCAGCTGTGAGTATGTGTCAGCATGAATTAGATGCCCAGGCGCCGCGACCTGCGAGCGCGCTTGTTGCTCTGGCAGGTAGCTGCAAGGATACGGTGCGGTGGCATAAAACTGTAGCGCCGCAAAGGGGAGTTCTTTGAGCTGACTCATGGGTGCAATATACCCCGTTGGTCTAGGGTCCCGGGGTGCCAAATGATGTCGGGCAGAGAAGTGTGTTGCCGGACGTGCGCAACAAATTGTTGTCGTGACACGGGTGCTGCACCCAGTGTGCTTAAGTGAGCGGTGTACATCTGACAGTCGACCCAAGGGATCCCTTGATTCTTTAAGAACCAAACCAGGTGCGCTAGGGCAATTTTAGAGGCGTCGGTTGCGCGGCTAAACATCGATTCACCAAAAAACATCCGACCAAGGCTCACACCGTATAACCCTCCCACTAACTCGCCATCCATCCATGTTTCGATGCTGTGCACATGCCCCAACAAATGCCAGGCCTCGTAGGCCAATTGCATTTCTTTGGTGATCCAGGTACCGGGCTGTCCGTTGTGTGCTGGTCGTGCGCAGGCGCGTAAAACGGAGGTGAAAGCCGTGTTGACTTTGACAACAGTAGAGTAGTCTCCAGCGTTTTGCGCACGGGCGATTTGTCTTAGCCGTTTTCCCAGGGAGTGCGATAGGTGGAGCGCATCGCACTGGAGCACCATCCGGGGGTCGGGAGACCACCAGAGCGGAGGCTCCTCTTCAGAAAACCAGGGAAAGATGCCTTGACTGTAGGCAGCTCGCAGTCGAGGGATGGATAGGTCGGCACCTGCGGCTAAAAGCCCGGCCGGCTCTTGCAATGCCTCTTCTGGGTCGGGGAAGGGCGTGTCGGGTTCAAGCCAGATTAGGCGCATGGGAGGCTCAATCTGGTTTTAGTGCTCAATCGCCCGGCCGATTAGCTGCGAACAGTGAGTAATGGTGGGTGTCGAAATGGCCGGTTTCACGTTCACGCAGGTAATGTTTGAGTGTCGTCGAGACTGAGCGAAAGGAAAGGTTATCCCACGGTATTTCGTCAATGCCGTACCAACGCGCTTCGAGTGTTTCTGGGCCCGGATCAAGATCAGGACTCGTCGCGTGGGCTAGAAAATAGACGTGTACTTGGTCGACATGAGGAATATCGACAACGGTGTAAAGTTTACCGAGCGTGATTTGCGCGCCGGCCTCTTCTTGTGTCTCACGTTCAGCGCCTTGGCCAATCGTTTCACCGAGCTCCATGAAGCCAGCCGGTAAGGTCCAGGTATTAGCGCGCGGCTCAATAGCGCGTAAACACAGCAGTATTTTGTCGTTCCAGATGGGCAGGGTACCGACTACAAGTCTGGGATTTTGGTAATGGACTGCCCCGCAGGCTTCACAAACATCCCGTTCGCGATTATCGCCATCAAGAAGGCGGCGCGTGATGGGAGTCGCACACTGCCCACAGAATTTTTGCAGACGTGGCGCTGGGAAGTAGAAGTCAGGATCGTGGCTCATAGATCCGTATTTTAAGGCCAATGATTACGAATCGGAGCGCATTGGCCCAGGGTTGCTCACAAAATTTAGGGTCTTTGCGATATCGCTTCGCAGAATATGGCGCAACGGCGCAGGGTGACGAAGCGCAGCATATTTCGCTGAAGGATCAAAGAACTGTAGCCCCTCGCGTCGCTCGAGCGATGCATCGTCTTGTTGTTCAAGCTCTTCAAGTGCATCGAGCATCGCCTGGCCTGTCTCGCATTCAAGCACCTCAGCAAGGCCCAGCAAGTCGCGATCATCAATGCGGGCAGGGCCTAGATCGGTCTGGGCGTACAGCTGGCCCTGATCGTCCGCAAACCAATGCGTGACTGTTTTGATTGTTATGTCGTTCTGGGTGACGAGGGCATTACCGTCAGGACGCAGGTGAGCCACAAATGGAGCAGCGTCGAGTCGCACATAGACGCGTTGCGGGCCATTTTGAAAAAACCACCGGCCGTCTGGTTCGCAAGCGTAATTACGACCAATGAATCCCAGGATCTGGGTGTTTGCAATACCAGTGCCGTCGCCACCAAGCTGAGCGTCGCCCAGCGGATGCAGGCGCCATGCTCCTCGGGCACTCAGTGAGAGCCAGCCGTATACCGCTGGCACATTTGGCCAGCGTGCAATAGCATCAAGTACGGATTGATCCATCAGGTTTTTTGATAAAAAACCAAAGCAGACCCAGTACTTGCAACATGACTAGGCATGCCATGGAATAGGTAAGCGATTGGCTCGGGCTGTGATTTAAACGCTGAAATAAATCGGTTAAAGCACCAAACCCCCATTGAACAATGAACGTACCCGCAAATACCAGCAGGTTATAGGTCGTGAGTACTCGTCCAGCGACTGCGCTCGGAAATTCGAGGGCCGCTTGCGTCTGCAGCAAAAACATCGCGGGAATCGCGGGCGCTAGGATGAGCCAGAGTACCCAAGAAGCAGAGTGCTGCCAGAACGTAATCACCCCTATGCAGAGGGGCAGCCAGAACAGAGCGCACACCGATTGGTTCAACAGAGAGACGCCTCGTTTGATCAGGCGTGGACTGAGTTCACCCATGAGGAAATAGGAGCAGAGAATGCTGGCGTTCATGTAGAGCAGTGTTTGGCTTGCACGGTCGGGACTCATACCCAGTATTTGAGTAAACCAGGGACCTGCCCAGAGGGTTTGCAGCGCGCCAAAACCGCCGATCGTAAATACGGTTGCCGGTAAGACCCGAACCATAAAAGGATGCCGACAAAGCGTAAAAAAACTCGCGTTCGTGATCTGCTGTTTGTTCGCGCCAGGTTGCCTGTCAAGGTCGCCGGTGAATAAAAAAATCGCGATGGCACAAAGGAGAAACAATAACGACGTCAGACTAAAAACATGTCGCCAGCCAATCCATTCCGCCAGTGCCAGTGCTGGTTGGCTCGCCATGAGCGCGCCCGAGGTGCCAGATATCAGCATATACATGACCAGTCGCGGCTGTCTCTCGGCCGGGAAACAGCGCCTAAAGTAAGAGTACGCGGCCATCAAGCATGCAGACACACCGATTCCGATGAGGATGCGACCAATAGACTGGACCAAGAGCGTTTCTCCGATAGCGGTGAGTCCTGCTCCTACCGCTGCCACAAGGAGTAGTGTCGACTCGGTGCGCCGTGCGCCATACCGGTCGAGCCAAATGCCGACGGGAATTTGCATCGCAGAGAAGGAAAGGATGTACGCCGAAGACAGCCAGCCCAGTTCGCTCGCGGACAGGCTTAGGTCCGATACTAAAAGGGGGGCGATTGCAGCATTCACCGAACGCATTGCGTAAGATAAAAAATATCCAACAGCAAACACCAGCACGATGCGCAAGGCAACCATGCCGGAGGGCATTGCAGGTAAGAGAGGGCTAGGGCTTACGCTTGTCATTATTCTTTACTGGAGGCGCAACCCGGAATCGAACCGAGCTACACGGATTTGCAATCCGCTGCATAACCACTCTGCCATTGCGCCAACACTAAGCGTTACGCCGGCGCAGATCATACTACAAAAGACCTTTT
>JBEDEU010000155.1:0-5309 GCA_041175585.1 Pseudomonadota bacterium
TGCCCTCTGCGATTAAGGTGCCGTAGCCGGTTGGAGTAAAGAATGGCCCAAGCCCGGCACCCGCAGCGCGCAAGCGCTCTGCGAGCGTGCCTTGCGGCATGCATTCGAGCTCAACTTGGCCAGCGCGGTATGCGTTGGCAAATACATCGGAATGCGCAGGGCGCGGGTGCGAGCACACAATCTTGCGCACGCGTCCCGCCTTAATGAGACCGGCAATGCCGGTCTCATGTGTGCCAGCATTATTGCTAATGATGGTGAGTTCGCGCAGGCCTTTGTCCATAATGGCGCTCATGAGCTCAAAAGGAATACCCGCGTCGCCAAAGCCACTAACCATCACAGAGGCACCGTCTTGAATTGGCGCGATCGCCTCTTGTAGTGACTGTTTAACCTTATCCAGCATGATTACTCCATCTGCAACTTAGCGGCTTCAACAATCTTTCTCCAGCTTTCGCGCTCTTTGTCCATAAATGCGCCAAACTCTGCAGGGGTGTTTCCGCCAGGTACGCCACCCATCGTCGCGAATCGTTTCTGAATATCAGGCATCCCTAACACTTTTTTTGTTGCTTGTTGAATTTTGTTGACGATTTCTGGTGGGGTACCGGCAGGAGCGACAAAGCCAAACCAAGCGGTCACGACCATATCCTTAATGCCTGCTTCAGCCATCGTTGGAACATCTGGCAATTGCGCAGAGCGCTCTGCGCCTGTGACTGCTAGAGCGCGGAACTGTCCTGAACGGATGAACTCAATCGAACTTGGCAAGTTGTCGATGGCGAAGGTGACCTGTCCACCAAGCAGTGCGGCAACCGCTGGACCCATGCCTTTGAATGGAATGTGTGTCAGTTTGGTATCCGTGCGCTGAGCAAACATCTCAGCTGACATGTGCGGCGACTGTCCCGTGCCGGATGAGGCAAAAGAATAGTTGCCCTTGGGATCGTTTTTGATCGCATCCACGAGCTCTTTAACTGTTTTGTAGGGAGATTTGCTATTCACGACCAGTACGTTTGGCACAGAAATGACCAGCGTGATCGGGCTGAAATCGGTGTGCTTGTATGGCAGTTTTTTGTAGAGGCTGTAATTAATGCCGTTCGGGCCGATATTGCCAAAGCCGATGGTGTAACCATCGGGGGCAGACTGGAGCAAAGCTTGTGTGCCGATGATGCCAGCTGCACCCGCGCGGTTTTCAACGACGACGGTCGTGCCGAGCTCCGCGCCAATCTTCTCACTTAGCAGGCGCGCCGTGATATCGGTTGTTCCGCCTGGGGCCGCTGGAACAATCAGGCGAATGGGTTTGTCAGGCCAGGCCGCTTGCGCAGCCGGGGTGAGAGCAAGCGCGCAGAGGCTCATTAAGCCGGCTTGAATTAGGGTTTTCATGGGTGGTCTCCTAGGGAAGGGTGTTTTTAGCATTTTGCTGGATTGTATGGCTTGTGGAGGATTTTTACTTCCTGAACGCTGGGTTCCAAAATGCAAGAAGCTAGGCAGCGTGTGCGGCGTTAAGATTGTGCACACAGGAGAATACTTATGGATCTAACGTGGACCCCAGAAGAGCGCGCCTTTCGGGAAGAGGTGCGTGCTTTCGTACAAGCAAAGTTACCCGCAGAGTTGCGGGCTAAGACGTTTGCGCACCATCGCCTTAAGCGTGAAGACTACGTCACTTGGCACAGACTGTTGGCGGCGCAAGGCTGGGGTGCACCGAGTTGGCCGATTGAGTATGGCGGCACCGGATGGAATCCCTTGCAACGGTTGATTTTTGAGATCGAATGTTTCAAGGCGGGTGCGCCTCGCTTACTACCTTTTGGACTGGGGATGATCGGGCCGGTGCTCATGAAGTACGGCTCACAAGCGCAAAAGGATCGCTTTCTTTCGCGCATTATCACCGTCGACGATTGGTGGTGTCAGGGTTACTCTGAGCCAGGCTCAGGTTCTGATTTGGCTTCCCTCAAGACGCGCGCGGAGCGAGTGGGTGATCGCTACATTATCAATGGCCAGAAAACTTGGACGACACTGGCGCATCACGCAGACTGGATGTTCTGTTTAGCTCGCACCGACCCAACTGCCAAGGCGCAGCGCGGCATTTCGATGATCCTGATCGATATGAAGCAACCAGGCGTGCAAGTGCGACCCATCAAGACGCTGGACGGCAGCGCCGAAGTCAATGAGGTGTGGCTCGAGAATGTCGAGGCACCGCTAGAAAATCTAATTGGCGAAGAAAATGCCGGCTGGACCTATGCGAAATATTTGTTGGGCCACGAGCGTAGTGGCATTGCTGGGATTGGACACTGTCACCGTGAGCTTGCAATTTTGAAAGCGTTGGCCGAGCGCATGATGGCGAGTGGCGAGTCGGTCAGTTTGAATCCTCGCGTGCGCGACGCGATTAATCGGGTTGAAGCGCAGGTCCTTGCCCTTGAAATGATGGTGCTGCGTGTTGCAACCGACGATACGACTGAGCCCGGACCAAAGGCTTCGATACTCAAAATTCGTGGTTCTGAGTTGCAGATGGAACTCGCAAAACTGCAGATGCAAGTTGCCGGTGCCGAGTCGTGGCCTTATGACCCTGAGTGGATGTTTGCCGATTCCGCTTTTCATGGGCCTGGTCCAGATTATGCGGCCGCCGCGGCCGCTGCGTATTTCGACATGCGCAAGACGGCGATTTACGGCGGAACCAACGAGGTTCAGAAGGGCATTATCGCCAAGCAGATTATCGGGGTTTAGGACAGATCATGGATTTTTCATATTCAGAAGAACAGCGCATGCTGACCGACAGCCTTAGACGGTTGGTTACGGACGAATGGACACGCCCAAAGCGTCGTGCACGCATGGGTGGACTTGACGCAGGAGCCTGGGGTAGTCTCGTTGAGTTGGGCGTGGGCGGCCTGATGGTCTCAGAAGAGTTTGGAGGATTTGGTGAATCGCCTGCCACGATGCTAGCTGTGCATCAAGAGCTGGGTCGCGGGCTCGTCAGTGAGCCGACGATTTCGAGCGCGGTGATGGCTGTCACGGTACTGAATCATTCTGATTGCCAGGCACTCAAACAGCGCTGGCTGTCTGCGCACGCCGATGGCGAGGCAGTGCTCGCTGTGGCTTGGCAAGAGGCGGGTGAGCGTGACGCACAACGGCCGCTTTGCACGCGTGCGACGGCGCTTGCTGATGGTTATGCCCTGGATGGACAAAAGATCCTTGTTTGGCATGGCGCGGCTGCTGATGGCGTCATCGTCTCGGCCCTCTTGGATGGCGAACCTGCCTTATTCATGGTCGAGCAAGGCGCGCAGGGTTTGTCTTGTGAAGACTTTCCAACGTTTGATGGAGGTCGTGCGGCTACGTTGCGCTTTGATCGTGTTGCTGTGTCAAAGGAACAGTTGATCGCGAAAGGTGCTCGCGCACAAGAGTTGCTTGCATTGGCGATCGACTTCGGAATTACGGCACTTTGCGCGCAAGCGTGTGGCGCGATGGCTGCGCTGACCGATACGACAATTCAATATTTAAAAACTCGAAAGCAGTTTGGTCAGCCGCTTGCCGCGTTTCAAGTTTTGCAGCATCGCTTAGGCGATATGCTGATTCAGTCTGAGATGGGTTTATCGATGACCTATGCTGCGACTATCGGCCTAGCAGAGCAAGATCCAGTTAAACGCGCGCGGTTGGTGTCGATGGCAAAGATTGAAGTGGCCGCGGCAGCACGCTTTGTCGGTGAATCTGCAGTGCAGTTGCATGGCGGTATGGGAGTGACTGACGAGCTAGAGGTAGGTGATTTCTTTAAGCGATTGACCTATGTCGACATATTGTTGGGCGATACCAATTATCACCTGCAGCGTTTGCAGGACTTAACGGTTTAAAGATCAAGGATGATGTATGTCTAGCACTGACCTGAGCGCTTGGCTTGGTAAGCAACAAACAGTTGTCGATCGGATGGATCCCGGCCATGCGGCACGGATCGCGGTAACGCTTGGGGATCCAATCCCTGAAGTAGGCATGCGGTTGTCACCCTTATGGCATTGGGCCTTCTTTCTGGAAACGGTACCGATTGCGCAGACAGGATTGGATGGCCACCCAGCGCGCGGAAGTTTCTTGCCGCCCGCCGATAATCGCAACCGCATGTGGGCGGGTGGGCGTGTCAATTTTGATGGCGCACTGGAAGTAGGTGTCGAAGCTCGGAAGACGTCAACGGTTACCGCGATCCAAGAGAAAAAAGGTCGCACAGGATCTTTGTTATTTGTCACGGTCAAACACGACATTGAGCAGAACGGAAAACTGGTGGTGAGCGAGGAGCAGGACATCGTCTACCGCGAACCAAGTCCGCCGAAACTACAAGGTACTGAGCCTGCACCGCCATCCCAGTGGAGTGAGCCGGTCGATCCTAGCCCAGTTTTACTGTTTCGATATTCCGCTGTGACCTTTAACAGCCACCGGATTCATTACGATCATCCTTATGTCACCCAGACTGAGGGTTATCCAGGTTTGGTCATTCATGGGCCGCTGATCGCCACGATGATGTGCCGTGCGTTCGCGCATGCGCATCCAAATGCTGTGGTCAAGCACCTTGCTTATCGGGGCCTGCGCCCACTGATCGCTCCGAAAGGTTTTTCTGTGGCGGGTACAGTGGTAGCACCAGGCGAGGCCAAGCTCTGGGCTGAACAAGATGCCACGTTGGCACATCAGGCTGAATTGAGGTTTGAAGCATGAAAAACGTGAAGCCACGCCCGTTGGATGGGGTGACTGTTGTCAGTCTAGAGCATGCGATCGCTGCGCCATTTTGTACACGCCAGCTTGCCGATATGGGAGCGCGCGTCATCAAGGTAGAGCGGCCCGGCGTCGGAGACTTTGCGCGCAAATACGATGAACGTACGCACGGAATGGCATCGCACTTTGTCTGGACCAATCGCTCAAAAGAGAGCCTGACTCTGGATTTAAAGCACGAGCAAGCAGGACCAATTTTGAACGAGCTTTTGGGGCAGGCAGATGTTCTGGTCCAAAACCTTGCTCCGGGTGCCGCCGCGCGTATGGGTTTGTCTTTTGAAGCGCTGCATAAAAAATTTCCGCGCTTGATTGTCTGCGACATTTCAGGATACGGGGAGGGTGGCCCCTACGAGACAAAGAAAGCGTATGACCTACTCATTCAGAGTGAGAGTGGTTTTATCTCTGTGACCGGATCAGCGGACTCGCCCGCAAAAGCTGGTTGCTCTATCGCCGATATTGCTGCGGGATCCTACGCCTACTCGAGCATTCTGAATGCGCTGCTTCTGCGTCATCAGACTGGCTTGGGTAGTCATCTGGATGTCTCGATGCTAGAGAGCATGGTCGAGTGGATGAGCTTCCCG
>JBEDEU010000156.1:0-5303 GCA_041175585.1 Pseudomonadota bacterium
GCACTAAGGAGTGACCCCTAAAATCACGGTTTCTGGTCTGATTTGTATGACACCTAGCGGTTGGACTCAGCTAAACTCAGGCTATCAATAAGAAGCAATATCCAACAACGGAGATATGTCATGCGTTTTGTAAAACTGCTCGGTGCTGCAAGTTTGATCAGTATGTCGATGATTGGCGCGGGACACGCGCAGGTGTTTTCTGACAAGCCTATTCAATACATCATTCCCTTTCCTCCTGGTGGAGAGTCTGATGTGGTTGCACGTCTGCAGTCGGATATTTCGGCTAAGAATTTTAAACAACCGATGGTTGTCATTAACCGTGCCGGCGCAGGTGGCGCCTTGGTCTGGAGTCAAATGAACACCTATCCCGCTGACGGCACGAACATCGTGGGTGTGAATATTCCGCACATCATGTTGCAACCGTTGCAAGATGGTACGCAATACAAAACACAAGATATCAATGCAGTGTATTACTACCATTTCACGCCTGACGCGTTGATGGTGTCAGCGGATAGCCCATACAAGACTGCCCAAGAGTTCATCGCAGCTGCCAAGAAGAATCCGGGCAAGATGACGCTCGCAGGTTCCGCCCAATATTCGGCCAACCATATGGCGACCGAGCGTTTGAATAAGCTCGCCGGTGTCAAGGTTGAGTATGTTCCCTTCAAGGGCACAGGGGATCTAATTTCCTCGCTAATCGGTATGCATGTCGATGGCGCAATGGGTTATCTGCCGTTGGCTATTCAGCAAAAAGCACGTGTGCGGACGTTGGCAATTGCGACCGAGACGCGTCATCCCGCCTTGCCAGACGTGCCCACTTTCAAAGAGTTAGGCTTGAACTGGGTTGACGGTGCTTATCGTGGCATTGGCATGCCTAAGAGCACGCCCATCGATATCCAGAAAAAAATGTCTGATTACATGGCACAACTGAACGCGGATGCGGCCACCAAGAAGCGTTTGGAAGAGGGTGGCTTTGTGCTCGTTGATATTCCTCTTGAGAAAATCCCTGCTTTCATGAAAGAGAAAGAGCCTCTCGTCATGGAAGATGCTCGTAACGCCGGTATGTTGAAGAAGTAAATGACGGATCACTCACCTCGTCTTGAAGCGATCTCTTGTGTGAGCCCAGCGGGCACGCACAGGATGGCGTATTGGGAATGGGGTGATCCGCATAACGATAATGTGGTGTTGTGCGTACATGGGTTGACGCGCACGGGACGAGATTTTGATGTGCTTGCTCAGGCGCTATCTCAACGCTATCGTGTTGTGTGTCCGGATGTCGTCGGTAGAGGGCTGTCTGATCGACTCAGCCAGCCAATGTTTTATGCGGTGCCGCAATACACCAGCGACATGGTGACCTTGATTGGCAGGCTGCAGCCAGCGCGACTTTCTTGGGTGGGTACCTCGATGGGTGGCTTAATTGGCTTGGCCTATGCGGGTTTGCTCGCTGCGGCGGCCACCCAGGCGCCAAAGCCTTTACCCGCACGCGTAGCCAAGCCGTTACCGTTGACTGGAATGCGTTTAGATCGTCTTGTCTTGAATGACGTGGGCCCGCATATTGAGCCCGCTTCTCTTGCACGCATTGGGCAGTACGTGGGCGAAGCGGTCAGTTTTGATTCGTTCGAGCAGGCGGTTCAATATGTTCAGCAGACGGCGGCTTCGTTTGGGCCGCACTCCCCAGAGCAGTGGGCGGTGCTGACGCGTCACACCTATATTGAACAAGACGGTAAATGGATCAAGCATTACGACCTAGCACTTTCTGAGCCCTTCAAGACAATGACGCCTGAAGCTGCCGCGCAAGGAGAGGCCTACTTGTGGTCTGCTTTCGACTCACTACGTTGCCCGACGCTTGTTGTGCGCGGTAATGATTCGGATTTATTGTCTGAGCACACGCTGTCGCAAATGCTGAGCCGTAATAAAAACGCACAGGCTGTTCGGATGATTGGAGTGGGTCACGCGCCAACGCTTATGGCGACTGATCAAGTTCGTTGCATCGTAAATTTTTTGAACTCTCCTTAGTTTTGGATATCTAGGTTGTATGTCTAAACAAACGACGTCATTTTGTGCTGATTTGCATTGTCATTCGACCGTGTCGGATGGCTTGCTTGCGCCTGATGTTGTCGCGCGTCGGGCGAAAGAGCGCGGAGTGACCTTATGGTCCTTGACAGACCACGACGAGCTTGCCGGTCAAGTGCTTGCGAGGCAAACTGCGCAGGAAGTCGGATTAGATTATCTCAGTGGTGTTGAGATCTCGGTAACGTGGGCAGGTAAGACCGTCCATATCGTTGGTTTGGGTATTGATCCAGAGAACGCCTCGCTGACCGAGGGTCTGCGCATCACACGCAGTGGTCGTTCTGACCGTGCTCGCCGTATCGGCGAGCGTTTAGCGGAGTTGGGTATGCCGGGCGCGTTCGAAGGTGCCTCCAAATTGGCAGGTAACCCAGAGCTCATCAGTCGGACACATTTCGGGCGTTACTTGCATCAGGCGAAGTTTTGTCCAACCGTTCAAACTGCATTTGATCGTTACTTGCATGACGGCGGTCCTGCACATGAGCCGATGCGTTGGGCAGCCCTAGACCAAGCGATTTCTTGGATTAAGGATGCCGGTGGCGCAGCAGTGATTGCACACCCAGGTCGTTATGAATTTTCACAAACGCAATTCGATGCGTTTTTTGCGGCATTTAAGGAATTAGGTGGCCAGGGTATCGAGGTCATTACGGGTAGTCACCATCCAGGTCAATATCAAACCTATGCAGGTGTGGCAAGGGCTTATGGGTTTTTAGCGTCTTGTGGCTCAGACTTCCACGGTCCCGGCGAGGGGCGCTACGATTTGGGTAGTTTGCCGCCCTTGCCGAGCGACTTGAAGCCGGTTTGGGATGCCTTGGTTTAAAACCTTATGAATAAAGCATTTGTAAAAGAACAAGAGGGAGATCAAGACGAGGATCTTCCTGAAGCGCTGGCTCTGCCAAAGGGCACAAAAAACTATCTGACGCCTCAAGGCTACGCGGCCTTGCGTGAAGAGTTAGCCACGCTCATGAATGACGAACGGCCTGCGATGGTGCAGATCGTTTCCTGGGCTGCCTCTAATGGCGATCGCTCTGAGAACGGTGATTACCTCTACGGCAAAAAGCGTCTGCGTGAAATCGATCGTCGTATGCGATTTTTGACTAAGCGTCTGGAACTTGCTGAGGTCGTAGACCCTGCTGCACAGACCAATCGTGATCAGGTGTTTTTTGGCGCAACTGTGCACTACGTGAATCAGGATGGTGAGGAACACCACGTCACGATCGTCGGTGTAGATGAAGCGGAGCCTTTACAGGGCAAAATCAGCTGGGTCTCTCCGGTGGCACGTGCGCTTACAAAAAGTCGGGTTGGTGATGTCGTGACCTTGCGCACACCAGGTGGTATCGAAGAGCTCGATATTCTAGAAATTAAATACCCGGGTTAGCGAGCGAGGCGGCGTAGCCTTCGCGGCTATCTGGCCAGCGGAGTTTAAATCCTGTTGATAGCAGACGCTTGTTACTAAGCCGCTTGCTGCCGACCATTGCAGGTGCCGGTCCCACTGGCGGACACGGGCCTCCTACAATTTTTGCTAAAGCTTCATAAAGCGTGCGCATAGGCAGAGGCGTGCTATCCGTCACAAGGTAGGTTGAGTCCGGCTGACTAATCGACAGCAAGTGGGCGACCGCTGCGGCGGCATCTTCGACATGAATGCGATTAGCCCAATGTTCTTCTCCCTGGGGGGCTGAGGCTTGCCCCAGGCGCAGGCGATCAAGCAAGAAGTTACGCCCGGGTCCGTAGATGCCAGATAAGCGCAAACTGAGCGTTTCAACGTGCTGGACTACCCCAAATTCTTGCAACCATTGCTCGGCGGCACAGAGTGTTTTGCCATTGAAGTGTATTGGTGCGGTGGGTGTGGTCTCGTCCACCCATTGATTACCGTGATCACTGTACACGGCCGTGGAGGAGATAAACACAATTCGTTTAAGCGTTGGCGAAGTGCAAGCCCGGACGACGTGCTGTAACCCATGCAGGTAGACTGCCTCGTAGTCTGCGGGCGTGCGTGCGTTTGGTGCCGCAGCGAACACAATATGTGTGAAGTCGTGCGGCAACTGTGTCAACGTGTTGTCCTGGGTTAGATCGCCCCTTATCCATTCGAAGTTTGGTGGTATTTCTAGCGTGGCATCTGGTGTGCGGCGTAGACCGTAGACGGCCGTTGTCGCGAGCGCTCCCAAACAATGCGCAAGTCGTATGCCCAGATCACCACAACCGGCGATGAGTATCTTGGCGTTGTTTAAAGGCTCGCCGTTTGTAATGCTCATCCTTGTTGTACCTCGATCGTTGGCACAAAGAAACGCTCTTGCAGTTCCACAAGTCCGATTCGCTCGAGTACAGCCTGCAAGCGTGCGGCGGCAACGGGCTTTGGTGGGCCTTTGCGTTCGGCGATGATGAGCTCGTTCTTCATGGAGTGCTCCCATCCCACTAGTTCGGTCACCGTGACTTGGTAGCCATGGGCTTCGAGTTGTAAACAGCGCAGAGAGTTGGTGACTTGGCTGCCGAATTCTCTGGTGTGCAAGGGATGGCGCCAGATTTCAGTTAGGGGGTCTTTTAACTGGGTGGACTTGTTTTTGCGCAAAACGCTGGCCACCTCCGCCTGGCAACAGGGTACGAGCACCATGTACCGGGCTTTTTTTGCGAGGCCAAAGCGGATGGCGTCATCGGTTGCGGTATTGCATGCATGCAGTGCAGTGACCATATCGATATGCTCACTGATCTCGTCCGACGCAATCGCTTGGGCGACCGTCTGATTCAGAAAACGCATTTGGGTGAAGCTGAGCTTGTTTGCAAGCTCTTTGGCGTGTGCGACCAACTCAGGCCGGCTTTCAATGCTCAGCATGGTCGCGTGGGGTGCGTGGTGACGTAGATACAAGTCCACCAGAATAAAGCCTAAATAAGACTTGCCCGCGCCGTGATCAACAACGCTGAAATCAGCTCGCTCACTTAGCAGCTCCTTCAGTAAGGGCTCGATGAACTGATGCAGGTGGTACACCTGTTTAAGCTTGCGCCGACTATCTTGATTGAGCTTGCCGTCGCGCGTCAGGATGTGCAACGCTTTGAGCAACTCAGGGGATTGTTCGGGGCGGATATCGGGTTCAGTCATCGAGACGCGGGTGGTGGCTTCATGGTTCCCTCAAGCTTACCTCAAACCGGTTGTTGGGCAGAGGCCGCTTTTGGCACCAATCGCCCCGCAAATGCTCGGTACAATGTCTTTATTCTGAATAGAGCGGTAGAGACGATGTCCGACG
>JBEDEU010000157.1:0-5301 GCA_041175585.1 Pseudomonadota bacterium
CTGCCGTGGTAGCACTGAAGCCCCATAAAGTTCAAATAAGGCGCCTGATCAATTTGACGCGCAAGAGCCACCGTTTGATCGATCGAGCCGACTCCACAACGACCCATTCCGACATCAACTTCGATGTAGACGTCAATTTTTACCTTACGTGCCTCACTTGCCTGTGCGAACGCACGAATTTGTTCCTCGTGATCAACCAACACTCCGATCCGGGCACGTTCGGCCAAATCAAGTGCATGGGAAACTTTTTTTGCACCAACTACCTGATTGGTGATGAGTACGTCCTGCACCCCTGCGTCGACGAAAACCGCAGCCTCACTGACCTTTTGACAACAAATCCCAACCGCCCCATTTTTAATCTGCCGTAACGCGATATCAGGACACTTATGACTTTTGGCGTGTGGGCGAACTCGGACATCCGTACCGGCAAAAGCGTCTTGCAGCCGCTTCATATTGCGTTCAAACGCATCTAAATCTAAAACGAGTGCCGGTGTATCAATTTGATCAAAGTGATCACCAATTTGGGCGGCTTTCCAGGGAGACATAGTAAATTTCCGGTGTTAGTCAATACGCATTGTTTTGGGCAAGACGATGGTTGAATTCTAGGATACTTCCTGAGAAAACTCTGCAATGCAATTTTCGTAGGAAGGATCACTGTCAATAAATCCCCCTTGCCGCATGCTCAGCTTTAGTCGCTCGAAACCGACTCGTGAAATCGTCTTCTTACAAAACCACAAGCCTGCCTTCTTATATCGATCCATCGATTGAATAAGTATGTCGGTGGCTACATGTGGATAGAACGGTGCGACAAGCGCTGCAAGCTCTTGTCCGGTGTGTGCATCAATCCAAGGGCCCATTTGTTCAACGGCGCGAATCATGGCTTCGAATAACGCCTTCTTTTGAGCAATGATTTTTCGGGTAGATATGAAGGTGGTATAGGCGGTGGGGCCACGACTATTGGCCGCATGTAACACCACACCCGCTCCGTTCGCGAGGGTCTGAGATACGAAGGGTTCGAAATACTGTGCGTAATCGATGGTACCGGCGGCTAACGCCTCTAAGTTTTGACCCATCGTCCGGTCACTATTCACCAAGAGCGAATCAACAGTCACTCCTGCATCCCGCAGATCCTGCTGCAAACATAGCCAGGGGGTCGGGACTTCTGTGACAACACCGATTTTTTTTCCAACCAAGTCAGATAACTGAAACTCTTTTTCACGTTGGGTTCCAACTAGAAAGAAAGGATCTTTTCCAACGACCTCACAGAAGGCAACCAGTGCATTGTCTGAGTCGGCCTCTTGATCACGTTGCTTAATTACCCTGAGCGGCCCACCCCAGACGACATCAATCTTCCCCGCAAGCATATCGGCGATGCCGCTGCCGGGCGACGGAGAGTCGATCAGTTCTATTTCGATGCCCTCCTGCTTGAATAGCCCCAATGCATGTGTGGCATAAAAAGGAGCATAAAAAACAGCTCGGAAGTTTTCAGCTAATTTTATTTTCATAGATTTTCCGCAAGGGTGAGGCTACCATCTATGCAATTACATCACTGTTTCGCTGCTTTTGGAGCATGACTTCTATGTTGAAATCGCATGATCGATATGACTATTCGGCCATTTCAAATCGACCAGATTACAGTTGGCCGAATGGTAAGCGGCTAGCCATCCACTTTAGCCTAAACGTTGAACACTTTGCTTTCGGTGAGGGCATGGGCAACGACTATGCAGTTCCTCATCCACAACCGAATTCCCGCAGTTTTGCTTGGCGAGACTATGGCAACCGCGTCGGTGCGTGGCGCCTCCTTGAGCTCGCTAATGATTTGGACTTTCCCTACGCTTTGTTAGTCAATACCGAGCTTTACGACTACTGCCCAGAGATGATCGCAGCATTTAGCAAGCGCGGCGATGAAATCGTCGGGCATGGTCGTACCAACGCGGAACGACAGGTCGATATGTCCCTTGAGCAGGAACGCGCCTGTATCCGCGAAGCAGCCCAAACCATTTTTAAACATGAGGGTGTTGCCCCTAAGGGATGGCTTGCCCCTTATATTTCTCAGACCTACGATTCACCCGATCTGCTCAAGGAGCAGGGGTTTAAATACATGATGGACTGGCCACTAGACGATCAGCCGGTCTGGTTTCGCACTAAACATGGGCGTATTCTTGCGATTCCGTATTCACATGACTTAAACGACTCGATCGAGTGCGTATCTCGGCGCACTCCAGCTCAGCTGTTTTGTGACAATCTTATTGATCAGTTTGACGAGATGCTCGAAGAGTCCGTCAAGCGTCCTCTGGTCATGAGTATCGTCCTTCACAGTTTTATTCTTGGGCAGCCCTACCGCCTTCGACAATTACGCCGTGTGATGCAACATATTCTGTCGCACCGAGACCAGATCTGGCTCGCTCGCCCCGGCGAGATCTATGACCACATTAATAGTCTGCCCGATGGGGTTGTTCCCGGCAGCACTGTCAAGTAAGCTGATTTTTTCTTGTATCGCTATCAAACTGTCACAACCTGGATATTTATGATGCCTGCCCGCAAAGCCTTCTCACGACTCGCCAGCCGTGCTCTCGCAATCGTGCTTCCACTCGCGTTTGCGAGCTTCGCAGCACACAGTCAGACCGGCTACCCAGACAAGCCCATTACGATGGTTGTGACGGTGCCGCCAGGTGGCGCAGCAGACTTTGTCGCGCGCACGATTGGTGAGGCACTATCTAAGCAGGTTGGACAATCAGTCCTGATTGAAAACAAAGCTGGAGCAAGCGGAACGATCGCCACAGCCTTCGTTGCGAAAGCGCCTGCAGATGGCTACACAATATTGCAAGGTGCGATTTCTACGCACGGGATTGGTCCACATTTCTACACAAAGACACCCTATGATCCCTTCAAAGACTTCATGTCCTTGGGCGTCGTCGCGGAGTTCTCACTGGTTCTGGCCGTCAATGCCAGTCTTCCCGTCAATAGTGTCCAGGATTTGATCGACCTCGCCAAAAAGAAGAATGGGCAGATGAGTTTTGCGACACCAGGTGCAGGTAGCGCCCCCCACTTGACGGCAGAGTTGTTTATGACTGAAGCTGGGATCAAAATGCTGCATGTGCCCTACAAAGGTTCAGCGCCAGCAGTGGTCGATGTGGCGAGCGGCCAAGTTGACATCATGTTCGACGGCTTCCCTTCTCTGATGCCACACATCAAGAGCGGCAAGTTGCGCGCAATCGCAGCTGTTAGCCCAAAAAGAAACAGCTTAGCGCCTGATCTTCCTACTTTCGCAGAACTTGGATTTCCAAAGATGATTTCATCACTTTGGTATATGCCAATGGTGCCTGCAAAAACCCCGAAAGAAGTCGTTGATCGCCTCAATCAGGCTTTAGTCAAATCGTTAAATGGCACTGAGGCACAGAAGCGCCTTGAAGCAGGTGGCGCGCAACTGGTATTTGGTACACCAGACGATTCCCAAGCGTACATTAAAAAGGAATATGACCGCTGGGGTGTCGTGATTAAAAACGCTGGTATTTCTACAACTAATTAAATATCGTGCATAAAAAAAGGCGTTTGACGGTCACGTCAAACGCCTTTTTTATTTTGAATATTTAAATCGCTTCAAACTTGAACCGATTCACTTTAGCCATATTGGTACCTTCGACACGAATCAGGCTTGTCGAAGCTTTGCGCTCGGGTGAATGCAAATCGCCTTCGTTATAAACGTGCGCAACACCAGGAACCAACTTGTAGCGCTTGGTTAACTTAACCTTGCCGGGTTTGTCCGCTGTAGCAGCCTCAATCAACTCGTAGTCACACATTTCGGTTTCGCCGCGTGCCTGACCATAAATTGCCCATGAATGTGCATGGTCATGTGGCGTTGAGTTTTTTGCGCCAGGATAGTTATGCGCTACAACGCAGAAGCCCAGTTCTGGGTCTTCATAAATAATTTCACGCTCGCCAACGTTTGCATGAAGGTGCTTCTCAATAAACTGCTTATCGAGCAAGATTTCTTTGAGTAATGCCGCGATCTGCTGTCGTCCTGCTGGGCCAGGATTGCTCTTCAAAATGTTATGGCATTGACTCGTGAATTGTTCCAACGTGTGGCCCATGACGCAGCACTCCTTTAAAAGTATTTAAAAAGCTACGTTTCATTCTACATCCTATTTTCTATTCAACTTGTCGTGCCAATCCAAGGCCAGCATTACCGTTTGATGATGCACGGCCACCGTCGTTGCAATATCCGTCCCATAGCCACCCGCCATACAGATTGCCAAAGGGATCTGCCGCTTGCGTACATACTCAAAGACGATTTCATCCCGTTGCCGCAGACCTGCCTGCGTCAGCTTTAAGCGACCTAAACGGTCTCCTTCATGTGGATCGGCGCCCGCTAAGAAAATGACAAAGTCGGCAGAGAAGCGGCGCTCGAGCTCTTTGAGCGCATGTTGCAGCGCATCAAGATAGGTGAGGTCATCGCACCCGTCGGGCAGCGGAACATCTAAGTCGCTAGGCTCTTTTCGAAACGGAAAGTTCTTGTCGCCATGCAAGGACAACGTGAATACGGTTGGATCATGCCGAAAAATCGCCGCCGTGCCGTTCCCTTGGTGCACATCAAGATCAATAATTGCTACGTTGAGGTTGGTCGCAGATTTCCGCTGAAGCACTCGCGCAGCAATTGCCGCATCATTAAAGACGCAAAAACCACTCCCTTTTTCTCGGTAAGCATGGTGGGTCCCACCGGCAAGATTCACCCCGATGCCCAACTCAAGCGCCGAGCGACAGGCCGCAATCGTCGCTCCAACCGAGCGGCGAGAACGCTCAACCATAGCTGGAGTCCAGGGAAAGCCGATCTCACGCTGCTCCTTAGCGTCGAGCCCCCCAGTAATTACCTTGGTGACATAAAGTGGGTCATGTGCCAACAACAATTCGGTGTCCGTCGCTGCGGGCGCCTCCTGCAAGTCGATGCCAGGCACACCGACTAATGCGTCGCGTAGTCTTCGATATTTGGACATCGGAAAGCGATGCCCGTCGGGGAGCGGGAGGACAAAGTGATCGGAGTAGTAGGCATGCATAACAAAATCACACTCAAGAGAACTTTATTTTAGGGGTTGGGTGCAGTAACTGGCACAATAACCCCTTCCTATCTTTGGCAAATAGCATTGCCCCCAATAATGTCTCGATCACTCCTTGCGCTGGCGCTTTGTGCTGCATCACTAACGGCGTGCAGTTCGATCAAGATTGCGTACAACTATGCGCCAAACTATTTGTCGTATCGCCTAAACAACTACTTCAATCTTGATTCTCAGCAACAGCAGTTACTTG
>JBEDEU010000158.1:0-5274 GCA_041175585.1 Pseudomonadota bacterium
CGGACAAGTTAACCAAAATGACTTTGTCCTTAGGCAGTGTTGGCGCAAGCTTTGCTGCGTAAGCCAAGGCATGTGACGTTTCAAGCGCAGGAATAATGCCCTCGATACGGCAGCAATGGTGAAAGCTCGCAAGAGCTTCCTCGTCCGTCACGCTTTCATACGTCGCACGGCCACTGTCTTTAAGCCAAGCATGTTCTGGGCCGACTCCTGGGTAATCTAATCCGGCTGAAACAGAATGCGTCTCGCGGACCTGGCCGTTCTCGTCTTGCAAGACATACGTGCGGTTACCGTGCAACACACCGACACGGCCATGCATCACGGATGCTGAATGTTTGCCGGTTGAGATACCCTCACCTGCAGCTTCGACGCCCACAAGCTTTGTTTGCTCGAAAGGAATATAGGGATGGAATATACCCATCGCATTTGAGCCACCACCCACGCATGCCAGCACGTAATCAGGCTGACGGCCCGCATACAAAGGCATTTGCTCGATCGACTCTTTACCGATGACCGAATGGAAGTTACGTACCATCATGGGATAGGGGTGTGGACCTGCAACAGTCCCGATGATGTAGAAGGTGTTGTCGACGTTTGTGACCCAGTCACGCATTGCTTCGTTCAACGCATCTTTTAATGTGCGCGAGCCGGACTCAACAGGGACCACTTTCGCGCCGAGCAACTTCATTCTGAACACGTTAGGCGACTGGCGCTTGACGTCATCAATGCCCATGTACACCACACATTCCATACCGTAGCGCGCGCAAACCGTGGCTGTCGCCACGCCGTGCTGGCCCGCACCGGTTTCAGCGATGATGCGCTTCTTGCCCATCCGCCTTGCCAACAAAGCCTGACCCAGGCTGTTGTTGATTTTGTGCGCGCCAGTGTGGTTTAAGTCTTCGCGCTTGAACCAAATCTGCGCGCCGCCAAGCTCCTCGGACCAACGACGGGCGTGGTACACCGGGGTAGGACGACCCACGAAATGTTTGAGTTCGTATTCAAACTCTGCCAGAAAATCTGGGTCGTTACGGTATTTGTCGTAGGACAGGCGCAACTCTTCAATTGCCTGCATTAATGTCTCAGCGGCGAACACACCACCATAGGGACCAAAATGTCCTTTAGCGTCAGGAAAGTCGTAGGGTTTCAAGACCGTATCTCCGGAGCGAAGCGCTCTGCGCGAGCAACAATATGCTCAGCATCAGTTTCTGGCGATTCAAACAGCTTGATTTTAGCAGTGTGTATCGGGAAAAAACGCGCAAAATCCCTTAAAAACCAAGTGCTGAGGGCCCAGCTTTTAGGCACTCAGCGACGACGTACCGTCAGAACGCCGGTCACTTCCTTGAGCGCCGAGAGCGCGCGCTGCAACTCCGAGCCATCATGCACTTCGACCGTAAACGCCATATAGGCCATCGAGGCCTTACTTTGGGTGTTCACAGCCACGACATTGAGCCGCAACCGCGCAAAAACCTCGGAAAGGTCGCGCAACAGGCCGGAGCGATCTTGTGCTTGAACACTAAGATCGACTGGGTAGACCGTCCCGGCAATATTGCCACCCCAAGCAACCTCAATCACACGTTCAGGTTGCCGTGCCGCCAGGGTTGCGAAACTCGCGCAATCGGCGCGGTGGATCGACACGCCCCGTCCACGCGTGACAAAGCCTGAAATCGGATCTGGCGGCGCCGGACGACAGCAGCGTGCCAGTTGGGTCATCAAAGAACCCACCCCGACCACAAGCACTCCGCTTTTTCCCGTCTGTGTAGCACTATCAGCACGCGCACTGTGCGACACCAGGGATTCAGGACGCAACTCTTGATCAGGTGCAACTGGCTGAAAGACCGCATCAATTTGACGAAGGCTAAACTCTTCCTTGGCTGCGGCCACGTAAAGATCTTCTGCATGCGCAAAGCCCAATTGCTGCGCGAGCTGCTCAAGATTCACAGCTGTTTTACCAAGGCGCTGCAGCTCTTTTTCAACCAAGCCCTGGCCCTGAATCGTGCGCTGCTGCAACTCAATCGCATTGAACCAAGCGCGAACCTTAGCGCGCGCCCGCGGACTCGCCAAGAACCCCAGCTGGATGTTCAACCAGTCGCGGGAAGGTCCACCAGACTTGGTGGTAACAATCTCAACGGTCTGCCCGGTTTGCAGTTGTGTTTGTAACGGGACCATTTGTCCATCAATGCGCGCTCCGCGGCAACGATGGCCCAAATCTGTGTGCAGGTGATAGGCAAAGTCTACGGGTGTAGCACCCGCAGGTAATTCAATCACGCGTGCCTGTGGCGACAAGACGTAGATCCGCTCTTCTGCCTGGCGTTGCGCTCGGGCAGACGCCACCGGCGTTGGTCGATTACCTGCCTCGGTATTCCAGGCGAGCAGCTGTCGCATCCAAGCCAGCTGCTTGTCATACTCAAGCGCGCCAGCATTTACAGATGCCTGTCCGCCCTTGGCGCCGGCTTCTTTGTAGCGCCAGTGTGCGGCCATCCCGTATTCGGCGAACTCGTGCATCGACTGGGTGCGAATCTGCACCTCGAACGGACGCCCGGACTCGTCTGTGACGACCGTATGCAGCGACCGATATCCATTGGGTTTCGGGCGCGAGATATAGTCATCAAACTCATCGGATACAGGCACCCAACGTTCGTGCACCAAGCCCAAGGCGGTATAACAGTCACGCTCGTTTTGTACGATGATGCGCAGCGCACGCACATCAAATAACTTTGAAAAATCCAGATGCTTCAAGCGCATCTTGTTGTAGATGCTGTAGATGTGCTTGGGACGTCCACTCACCTCGGCGGACACGCCTAATTTTCGCAAGGCGCTTGTTAATTCTTCGATCGTGCGCGCAATAAAGGCTTCGCGCTCGACACGTTTTTCCTCCAGAAGCCTGGCAATTTCCTTGTAGCGAACTGGGTCGGTAAAGCGGAACGCAAGATCCTCCATTTCCCACTTGATTTGCCAAATCCCCAAACGATTCGCTAAAGGGGTATAGAGATCAAGAGTCTCCGTGGCGAGCAGGGGATCACACACAACTTTACTCGCAGCATGCCAACGTAAAGTCTGCAGTCGTGAGGCAAGGCGAATTAACACAATGCGCAAGTCAGCAGCCATCGCCAGCAACATTTTGCGCAGCATTTCTTTTTGAGCAAGTGCGTCGACCGCAGCGTCGCTCGCCCCCTTGGCGATTGAGCCAAGCCGCAACAAGGCGCGGGTGCCTTGCACCAGCCGCGCGACTTCTCCTGAATCGATACCAACAGGGCGAGAGGTGCCGATGTCAGACTGCACATCCTTAGCAACCTCGTCGGGCACACCAATCAATAGCGCTGCACAACGTGTTGCCGCATCGGCTTGCATATCAGACAGAATCTGAGCGGAACCTAGGGCATGCTCAATATGCGACTCGCCCGCGGCATTACGCAGCGCGGCGAGCCGTTCACAGGCCCACCGAGCCGTCTGACGCACCTGCACCTGATCGTCTGGGGCTAAACCCGCGACCAGGGGCTCGAGCGCAGAATCAGTGAGCTGCGTGGACAAAATAGCAATTAAATCGCGGCAGTCACCACGATCTCAACCTTATAGTCCGCACTAGCCAAACGCGCTTCAATCGTGGCGCGCGGAGGTGCATTGCCGTCGGCAACCCAAGCGTCCCATGCTTTGTTCATGCCGTCGAACTCTTTCATGTTCGCAACAAAAATCTGGGTCATCAAAATCTTGGTCTTATCCGAACCAGCGGTTGCTAGCAGCTTGTCGATCACGGCCAGGATCTGGGTCGTCTGACCGGTGATGTCCTGCGTCGTATCGTCAGCCACCTGGCCAGCCAGGTATGCAACGCCATTGTGGATAGCCATATCAGAGAGTCGTTTGCCGACATTTACACGGGTGATCTTGCTCATAGTGATTCCTTTTGTTATCAGGCGGGTGGCAACTCAAACACCTGACGCAAATACGTCAGGTAGGCCTTGTCGTCGCACATGGTTTTTTCAGGCGCATCAGACACTTTGGCGACCGGTTGTCCATTGCATCGGATCATTTTCATCACGACTTGCAGAGGCTCATAACCCAAGTCGTTGGTGAGGTTGGTCCCGATACCGAAGGCTGTTTTGCAGCGTCCGGCAAACCTGCGGGTCAACTCAATCGCAAGCGGAAATGTTAACGCATCCGAAAAAATCAGGGTCTTGGCACGCGGATCCACACGATTGGCCTCATAGTGCGCAATCATGCGCTCTCCCCACTCGAAGGGATCACCTGAATCGTGACGCGCACCATCAAATAATTTACAGAAATACATATCAAAATCGCGCAAAAAAGCGCTCATGCCATAGACATCCGAGAGCGCAATCCCCAAATCTCCCCGATACTCTTTTGCCCAGACCTCAAAGGCATACACCTGCGAGTCACGTAAGCGCGGACCAAGGGCCTGACACGCCTGCAAATACTCGTGCGCCATGGTGCCCAAAGGCAGAACGCCATGACGCATAGCGAGCCAGACGTTGCTAGTCCCAGCAAAATGCTCGCCCATCTGAGCCTTCATGGTTGTCACGACCTCCTCGTGCCAGACCTGCGAAAACCGGCGCCGCGTACCGTACTCGGCAACACGAAACTCGCTCAGGTCATTAGCCTCGAGCACCAATTTCATCTTGTTTTGCAAGCGGGTGCGCCCCTCCTCCCAGTTGGGTGCCTGGCAGGTTCGACGGAAGTACACCTCATTGACGATCGCCAAGACAGGGATTTCAAACAAAATCGTATGTAGCCAGGAACCCTTGACCGAGATCGCGATTTCTCCCGGGGCTTCACCCTCGGACACGGTGATGCATTTCTCCGGTAGATGAAAGAGCCCTAAAAAATCGATGAAATCGCTCTTGATGAAGCGCAAGCTGCCGAGATACGTGAGCTCTGCCTCAGAAAAACGCAACTGACAAAGATCATGGATTTCGGACCGGATCTCCTCAAGGTAGGGTCTGAGATCCACGCCCTTATTGCGGCACTTGTACCGATACTCCACCTGTGCAGCAGGGAAGTGATGCAATACAACCTGCATCATGGTGAACTTATAGAGGTCGGTGTCGAGCAGGGACTTGATGATCATGTCTGAGCCTAGAGTGTTTTCAAAACCTTAGCACAGGCACTTTCGTTATCAGGGATATCCCGAGCCTTGCGCGCAAGATTGGTTAAACTAGCGCTTCATTCGATTCACTGGCTCAAAAATAGTGCCCGCCCGATCGCTTTCACAACCTCCCTTCTGGTGGAACCCATGACGCACGTCGTGACTGAAAACTGTATCAA
>JBEDEU010000159.1:0-5269 GCA_041175585.1 Pseudomonadota bacterium
GCGCAGGAGCATGGTGCCTCAGGACTTAACAGTGAGCTGTCCCCGGCGGGTCTGAATGTTCCCGCTATTATGTTGAACTCGATTCCGTCCACGATATACGGGGGCAGTACCGAGGTGCAGAAAGAAATTCTGGCTAAACACGTACTGAAGTTGCCAGATTAAGTGTGGTTCGATTATTCAGTCTGCGCCGTGTGCGCATCGAGAGCCTTAGACAGGAGTTAGATGTTGGAAACTATTCAATATGTACTTAAGGATGGCGTCGGTACTTTGACGCTCAATCGTCCTCATCGTAAAAATGCAATCGACGCTGTGATGCGCGAGGAGCTTAGGCAAGTGATCTCGACCATGCCTGGTCAAAGAGAGCTGCGTGCCTTGATTATTACCGGCGCGGGCGCAACGTTTTGTGCTGGCGGTGATATCAGTGTGATGGGTGCAGGTACGCTAAGTCCTGAGGATGGTCGACATCGCATGCGTCATGACTACCTCTCATGGATCGAGACACTACTGCGTCTTGAGATCCCGGTGATCTCTGCGGTGGAAGGGCCTGCTTATGGCGCTGGATTTAGTTTGGCTCTGACTGCCGATATCGTGTTGGCAGCGCCGAGTAGTCGGTTCTGTCTGTCATTTATGAAGTTGGGGTTGATCCCCGATTGTGCCGCTTTCTATACGCTCCCGCGCGTTGTGGGCTTGCAGCGTGCTAAAGAGCTCGCGTTTTCAGCTAGAGAGCTAAGTGCCCAAGAGGCGAAGGACCTGGGAATTGTTCTTGAGGTCCTGCCAGAGGGGCGGGTGTTAGAGCGTGCGCAGCAAATGGCACATTGTTTTGCGCAAGCTGCCCCAGCAGCGCTTGCCATGACCAAGAGGGCGCTGAATGCCTCGCTCAATAGTTCGCTTGAGGTCATGATGGATATTGAGGCTGATGGTCAGGCTGTTGCGCGCACTAGCCAATGGCACACAGATGCGGTGCAGCGATTCTTGAACAAACAACCGTCTGCATTTAAGTGGCCGAACCAGCTGGACTGATGTATTTTTCGTCTTCCAAGGAACTTGGCCGGGTGCCCCTCACGTTAGTCTGTGGTGAGGAAATTTTTGTTCGGCGCTTATTTGTAAATCGTTTGCTCGCTCAGCTCACGCCGCATTTCTTTACGCTATTGGCGCAGAGTCCTCAGGTTGATGGCGCCTTTCCGGGACAAGCAGTCCGGTGGTTCGATGGTGCGATGGGTGCTGTCGATGAGGACTGCCTCTGTTGTGGCTTGCGCAGTGGGTTGGGTGATGCATTACGCAGTGTTTTTTTGAGCGCGTTGTCGACCCGCGCAGAGCGACTAGAGCGGGTGTTGATCGATGCGAATGCCGTGCGTGCTGAGCAACTCGGGCAGACGTTGAAGCACACGCCATTTCTAGGACAGCGATATGTGCACCAATCAACGATATGGGTTGTCGATCCGACCGCGTTTGACGTGCGACGTCTCGATGCCCGGGTAGGCGGATGTGTTGTGGTGCATCGCCCTGATGGCTGGAAGCACGAGGCGTTTGAGTCTGCATTTGAAAGTATTGAAAGCGCTGTGACGGCTGTTTCCTCAGAATTAGCCACCGTGCGACTATTTTCTGAAACCCTTGTTGCGGATATGCACCTGATAGTTGGGAAATAACTGCAGTATCGGTTAAAAAGCTTGAGATTAGAGGGGGAAGTGCGTTACACTTAGATGCACTATCTTCTTCGCGCAACCTTATGCGCCGGTCTTGCACGCGATGCGTGGGACCCTGGTTCAAACCGTAACGATTCAATTGCTCCGATCTGACCAAGACAACTAGTGTGTCGATTTAGACTTTCACATGTTGCACGTCATTGCTGCGATGGGGTTTGTTACGCAGTGATCCAGTTAGATAAATATTCAATGTACGGCCGAACGGGATCTACAAAATAAAACTGGCCGAGCGCCATAAGCGATCGACCAGTTGTATTTGGTTGCGGGGGCAGGATTTGAACCTACGACCTTCGGGTTATGAGCCCGACGAGCTGCCAGACTGCTCCACCCCGCGTCTGAAGAAAAGAAGTATAGCGTACATACCGCTTTAGAACAAGTTGCCTAAAGCGCTTAATAGGAAATGAAAGACTTATGAACGGTCAGCATGACAATAATCATGACAACAATCATGAACCGATAGAAGGCGGCGCGCCAGAGTCCGACGCTGAGCACAGTGTGGCACCGAGCAGCGATTTAGAGGTAGTGCAGTCAGAAGAGCCCACGAGCAATGCCGTGGTCGCTGTAGAGCCCGAGTTTGACCCGCAGGTGCTCGCGCACGCAGAAAAGGTCGTTGAAGCGGCATTACTCTGCGCCTCGCTGCCGATGCCTTTAAGTGAACTAACAAAGTTGTTTGATGAACCGTCGTTTACCGGTGCGCAATTGACACAAGTGCTGGAAGGCTTGCAGCAGGCTTGGCTTGATCGCGGGATGGAGTTGGTCGAGTTGGCGAGTGGCTGGCGCTTTCAGAGCCGTGCGGCGATGCAGCGTCACCTTGAGCGCTTAAGCCCAGAGCGTGTGCCAAAATATTCACGTGCGGTGATGGAGACGCTTGCAATTATTGCTTGGCGCCAGCCTGTCACACGCGGCGATATCGAAGATATCCGTGGCGTAACGGTGTCATCGCAGATTATCAAGACTTTAGAAGATCGTGGTTGGGTCGAAGTCATCGGCCATCGCGATGGACCGGGTCGCCCTGGCTTGCTGGGCACCACGCGCCAGTTCCTAGATGATTTAGGGTTACGTGCGTTAGATGAGTTACCCGCCTTGGGTGAAGCAGAGATAAGCGAAGCGCTGCAATCGCTCACCCTCGACGGTGGTATTGCGGCGAGCAAAGTCTTGCCTGCAGACGGTGAGGAAGGTGTCGAGTCCCTGCCGCTTGCTCTGGAATCGCCAGATGAACCGCAGGTAGGGTCACAAGCCGAGCCTCCGCCCGAGTCCTCAGAGCACGTTGAGCAAGAGGGTGAGCCACAAGAGGGTGAGATATCCGCCGATGTGGAGCCTCTGCTCGAGTCTGACGAGCAACCAGCAGCCGAACAGGCTTCCACCGAACAAGCAGCAACCGAACAAGAAAGTGAAATTTCTCCATCAGTGCCCCCATCAAATCTGGAGTCCAAGTGACTAATTCGAATACCGAGCATCCTGAGCATCAGGCGCCAGCAGTAAAGCCTGACACGGCGGCTGCGCCGCAGGACTCACAAGAAGGTGTGGCGGCGTCTGCGGCTAAGCCGCGCGGACGAAAATTACGCACGCCGTTCAGGCGCAGACGCAGTGAGGCGCCAGAGGTGACTGAAAACACTGGCAGCGTACCGCCTGCTTCAAATGCAGCGCAGGAGTATTCGGTCGATGCATCGCAAGAGCAAGCCGATACGATCGATATGGGTGATCCCGTCGAGGCTGAGAAGGAAGCGCAAGAGGCGTTGTCCTACCTCAGTAGTGCGGACCGCAGCGAGCAGCGTCTCAATAAATATTTGAATAGCGATTTGCTGATGCCCAAGCTACACAAGCTTCTGGCTGATGCGGGAATCGGGTCTCGGCGTGAGATGGAAGAGCTCATTATTGCCGGCCGTGTATCGGTAAATGGTGAGCCTGCACACATTGGTCAGCGTGTCGGGCCTAATGATTTAGTTCGTGTAAATGGTAAGCCGATCACACGCACCAATACGAAAAAGCCACCTCGCGTCATTTTGTATCACAAGCCTGCCGGTGAAATTGTGAGCCATGACGATCCAGGTGGGCGGGCTAACGTTTTTGCGCGCTTACCGAAGATGAAAGTTGGTAAGTGGTTGTCGGTTGGACGGCTAGATCTGAACACGGAAGGATTGTTGATACTCACGACATCAGGCGATCTTTCAAATCGCTTGTTGCACCCACGTTACGGCAATGAACGAGAGTACGCTGTGCGCGTCCTCGGAGAGCTTGGGCCACAGCAGCGCCAAACTTTATTGGATGGTGTCGCCCTTGATGATGGCCCCGCAAGTTTCGGGATGATTGAGTTCATTGGAGGCGAGGGCAGCAACCGTTGGTACCGTGTGACGCTGAACGAAGGGCGTAACCGAGAAGTAAGACGGATGTTCGAGGCCGTCGGCCTGACCGTGAGTCGCTTGATCCGCACTCGGTTTGGCGACATTGTTTTGCCAACGACATTGCGTCGTGGTCGCTGGGAGGAGTTGGATCCGAAGTTGGTTAGTGCCTTGATGATCCAGGTTGGTTTGTTGCGAGATGACGATGAAGCTGGTGATGGTCGATCGCGTGCACCGAAGCAGCCGACGTCGCATGACAGCGCCTTGCCTCCAGGGTTTGGCACGATGGATCGCAATGGAAGTCATGGCGCGCGTATGGGGCGGCGAGGTAACGTGCAGGGCGGTCGTTCTGGCAAGCCGGCACCTTTCATGCATCCAACCGAGTCAGCGCCCACGGTGTTGACGGTGACGGGCGGTTATGCCAACGGACATCCGACCGGGGGTGCTGGACGTGGAGGCCGCTCGGGTAAGCCAGGCGGCCCGAACGCACGGCCGGGCGGACGCCCAGGCGGTCAGGGAGGACCGGCTGGCGCGGGTGGTAAGTCCGGCGGGCGTGGTCGTCCGGGTGGTAGGCCGGGTGGTCGCCCTGCCTCGGGCCAGGCGGGTATGGCGGGTGAGTCTCAGGCGACTGATACTGGAAGTTCACGTAACCAGGGCGCGCGACCACGACGCCCAGCGGCTGGTGCTGAGGGTGCTGGTGGTGCGGCTGGAGCACCTGCTAACAGGCCTCCAAGAGGTGCGGGCGGTCCGCGCGGTCCTGGAAAGCCTGGAGGACAAGGTCGGTCCGGGCCTAAAGGAAACGCAGGAAAACCAAGATCAGGCCCGAAAGGGGACGATTGGCAGCCGAAAGGACCTTCTGCACACGAATCCCGATTGGGCTTTACGAAGTCCTCAAGAGGCGACCGTTAGTCGCACAAGCGGCTAAATGGTTGCCACGACAAGAAAAATTGTCGTTTTCGTGCTAGAATCATGGGCTAATGCGTATTTACTTTTATGCGCAAATAAGCTTTGAATTTGGTTTGTGTCGGGTCTTGTTATGCGCTGGGTCGTGATGTTGTTGTGACCCCCGTCAAGGCCTCCAATGCAAACCTTAACGAGTTGTAAATGGGCTGTTATTCAGCCCATTTTTTTTGAGTGTATGGCAGATCTCTTTACTCTTACGCAGCAGTCTCTCGCATCAATGGATGTCGAATTTATCGATATCGAACGCGGTGCATTGGGATTGTT
>JBEDEU010000160.1:0-5252 GCA_041175585.1 Pseudomonadota bacterium
CTAAGTCGGCGCCAGATGGCTACACCATGACCTTAGCGTTTACGAGCACTTTCGCGGTCAATCCCTTTGTCCACAAAGATTTGGGCTATGACCCCTTAAGAGACTTTGCGGGTGTGGCGCTTGGAGTCACCCAGCCGTACCTGATTGTCACTTACCCCGATGCACCGTATAACTCGCTCAAAGAGTTTGCTGAGTTTGCGCGCAAAAAGACGGGCGGTGCGACATTTGCCTCAACGTCATCCCAGACAGAGCTTATCGGTGTTTTGTTTCAGACCATCGTTAAAACTAAGATGGTCTACATTCCCTACAAGAATGCGACGACTGCTGTGGTCGAGCTGTCCCGAGGTGATCTCGATGTCATGGTGGCGAGCTTGCCCTCGGCCATACCTCTGGTCAAAGCGGGCAAGCTAAAAGCGTTGGCGGTTACGGGAAATAAGCGTGTCGAGGCATTGCCGGATGTTAAGGGTGCTGCAGAGTCTGGTTTCCCAGATTTTGAGGCGAAGGGTTGGTATGGTTTGGCCGTGCCGGCAGCAACACCCGTGCCCATTATTGAAAAATTGAATCGTCACATCAACATTGTGCTTGCAATGCCAGAGGTTAAGGCCTCGCTCATTGCCGCGGGTTTTGATATCGAAACTTCATCACCCCAAGGGTTTTCAGAACTCATTAAGCAAGACCACCAGCGCTGGGGCGCAGTCGCAAAACAGCAACGGAGCAGCCAACCATGAGTGCACAGGAAAGAAGAGGGCCGCTTGCACGGTTTCGTGTGCTTGATTTGACGCGTCTGCGTTCAGGGCCGACAGCGGTACGTCAGCTGGGAGACTGGGGCGCCGAAATCATTAAGATTGAAACCCCGGAGGGCTTGGGCGTGAGTGATGGGTGGGGCGATAGTCGACTCGGTCCGGACTTTCAAAATCTGCATCGCAATAAAAGAAGTCTGACCCTGAATCTTAAAGATCCGGAAGGCTTAGCTATTTTTAAAAAGATGGCAGACAAAGCGGATGTCATCATTGAAAACTTCCGCCCTGACGTTAAGTTTCGGCTAGGCATTGATTATGAGTCTTTAAAGCAAACGAATCCCCGTCTTGTGTACGCGAGTGTGTCTGGGTTCGGCCAGGATGGTCCCTACGCAAAGCGCCCTGGCTACGATCAAATCGTTCAAGGCATGGGTGGTCTCATGGCAGTGACAGGTTTGCCGGGTCAGGGCCCAGTGCGTGCGGGTATCGCTGTGGCAGACTCTGCAACAGGCTTGTATTGTGCGTTGGGCATTCTGACCGCATTGCTAGAACGTGAAGAGTCAGGCCAGGGGCAATGGGTCCAGACTTCTTTACTCGAGTCGATGATCGGTATGCTGGATTTTCAGGCAGCACGCTGGTTGATCGCTAAAGAAATTCCAGAGCAGGCGGGCAACGATCATCCGACCTCGATTCCGACCGGTGTATTTCAAACTTCGGACGGCTATATCAATATCGCCGGTGCAGGCGCGCAACAGATGTGGGAAAGACTTTGCAAAGCTATGCACGCCGAGCACTTGCTAGCGCGCCCCGAGTACAAGACGGGCAAGCTGCGTTCGGCTAATCGCGTGGCATTGAACGCGGAGTTGTCTGAGATTACGCGTTTGCATTCGACCCAGGATTGGATTCGTCGGTTTGAGGCTGCGAGTGTCGCGAGTGGGCCAATCTATAGAATGGATGAAGTGTTTGACGATCCGCAAACACAGCATTTAGGGATTGCGGTTCCTGTGCGTCATCCTGACCTTGGGGATATCAAGGTCGTTGGTCAGCCAGTCGCCTTGTCGCGTACGCCCAGTGAAATTCGATCAGCTACGCCCGCCCGCGGCTCAGATACAGAAGCATTAATGCGTGAATTTGGTTATTCGACCGAACAAATCTTGGACTTGCAAAACAGATTGGTGATCTAAACGTGTGTGAGTCGCTCAGGAAGTGATTCCAGCGGTTTAAAACTGTCTGGATTCGCCATGGGCCAGCACACTTCAAACACCCGTCCGCTCAGGGTATTAGTGAGTAGTGAGCCCGGTGCGATGGTTTTGTATGTGTCAGACATCAGCGCGACGCGGTCGTCTACTTTGCGTTGAGCGATATGGTTCGTGGTGACTTCTTTCGGGTGTTCAAGACCAGCGGCCTGCAACAGCTCGGCCAAAGCATGTAGTGTGTTGTGGTGAAACTGCGCGACGCGCACTGACTTTTCTTCCGGCACAAGCGCTCGCTGTCGATCCGGATCTTGTGTCGCAACGCCAGTCGGGCATCGACCTGTATGACACTGCTGCGCCTGAATACAACCGATCGCAAACATAAACGCGCGTGCACTGTTGCACCAGTCAGCGCCAAGAGCAAAAACGCGCATCATGTCAAATGCGGAGATCACCTTGCCGGAGGCGCCAAGCTTGATTCGGTCGCGGAGGTTTAAGCCTACTAGTGTGTTGTGTACGAGTCTGATAGCTTCGCGTAGAGGCGTGCCCACGTGATCCACAAATTCAATCGGTGCCGCACCTGTACCTCCTTCGGCACCATCGACCACAATGAAGTCAGGTGTAATGCCGGTTTTAACCATTGCTTTGGCAATTGCAAACCACTCCCAGGCATGACCAATGCAGAGTTTGAAGCCTACAGGCTTGCCGCCCGATAAGCGACGCAAGCGGGCAACGAACTCCAGTAGTTCGATTGGGCTATGAAACTCAGCGTGAGCGGCGGGGGAGTTACAGTCTTGCCCAATCTGAACACCGCGGGCTGCTGCAATTTCTGCGGTGACTTTACCGCCGGGAAGTATCCCGCCATGGCCAGGTTTTGCGCCTTGTGATAATTTGATTTCGATCATTTTGACTTGATCGCGTGTTGCATTCTCAATGAAGTGCTCTTCGGAGAAACGTCCCGTCGAATCGCGGCAGCCGAAATAACCAGAGCCGATGTTCCAGATCAAATCGCCGCCATGCTCCCGGTGGTAACGACTGATACCGCCTTCGCCAGTGTCATGCGCAAAGTTGCCCGTGCGTGCCCCTTGGTTCAGAGCGAGAATTGCGTTGGCAGACAGCGCGCCGAAACTCATCGCTGAAATATTTAGAACAGAAAGTGATACGGGTTTTGTACAGTCGGGACCGCCCACAACGATTCTGAAATCAGAGTCTTTGATGGTGCTGGGAGTCATCGAGTGATTGATCCATTCGTAGCGATCGCTGTAGACGTCTAATTGCGTGCCGAAGGGGCGCTTGTCGATCTCTTGCTTTGCGCGTTGATAAACCAAGGAGCGATCGGCTCTGGAAAACGGAGTTTCGTCGTGATCGTCTTCAAAGAAGTACTGGCGCAACGCCGGACCGGACTCTTCAAAGATGTAGCGCAAGTGCCCAATAATTGGATAGTTGCGCAGAATCGCATGGCGGGTTTGAAAAATATCCCAAACTCCCAAACCAGATAAGGACCACATCGTTACGGCCAAAAGCCACCAACCGATTGGCGATGAAGAGCTTTGTGCAGCGAGCGGGGCGATCAGGCTGAGCGCCACACATATTCCGAATACGGCAAAACGCGGTACGAGCGCAAGCATGGGTAAGGCTCCTGATCAGACTGTGCTGTATCTTAATTTGGAAGTTGTTGACTGATCCAACCGATTAATAAAGAAATTGTAAAGACAGAAAGAACGGTCGAAACCAAAATAGCTTGTGCGCTAGCCTGTGCGTCGCGCTCATAGATTTGCGCCATCATAAAAGGACCTGTCCCAACGGGCAGGGCGGAAGCCAGGATCGCGACCAGCTGCCAAAGGCGTGGCATCTCGAACACGTACAGAACAAAGAAGGCCGTCAGCGCGGGTTGCACCAGTAGTTTGAGTAGAGCGATGCGAATGACGGTAGGGTTACGTCCCCATCCAGAGGTTTCTCCAAGGAAAAGACCAATGGCGATTAAGGCGCAAGGCGTAGCTGCATCACTGACGAGATCAATATATCGGCCGATGGCCATTGGCATCTCAAGTTCGAAATAAGACCATGCGAGTCCAAAGGCGGGCGCAAGCAGCAGCGGGTTGCTTAGCATCGAGCGCGCAACATTCTTAATAACAACCAAAGGGCTTGCATGCGAAAACCGGTGCAGATCTGCAACCATAATCGTCGCGGCAAAGAGCACGGAAACAGTAAATAGCGTGGTGATAATTGAGGGACCTAAGCCACCTTTGCCAAAAACCATCAAACATAGTGGTATGCCCATAAAGCCGACGTTGCTGTAGGCTGAGCTCATGCTGTTGATAATGTAATCGAGACCGGATTCGCCTCTGCCCCGTGCGATCAGCGCGTATAGCGCCGCGGTACCAAATATGCCGAGACCAAACGCGGCAAAAAAACCTGGCTCGGCCAGATCACCGAGTGGGGTAGTCGACATGACTGAGAACAGCTGCGCGGGTAGGGCAAGGTAAATGACAAAGCGATTGAGGCCTTCTCGGCTGGTTGCGCCAAGTAAGCCAGCCCTAGTGCATATCCATCCGGTCAGAATGAGTGCAAAGACAGGAAAAGCAGCATTAATAACTGCAGAAAACATGAATCTAGTTTGAGTGGGTCAATGACCTCGGGAGTGTAACTTGCCTGAAATTACGTGGATAATTTGTTAATTCCAAATATTTATCCGAAAAGGAGCGCTTTGAACATGTCCGGCAAAGAGTTACCCCAGTCATTGTCTGGTTCTGCTTCGTCCTGCCGGGTGGAGATCGGATCATGGTCTGAGCTTCAGCGCCAAGCAAGTGCAATCCGTTTTGAGGTGTTTGTGTATGAGCAACAGGTGCCGCTCGAAGAGGAGCTAGATGCGACGGATGCCGACTGTCTACACGCGCTCGCGTTTAATGGCTTGGGTGAGCCGATCGGTACAGGACGGCTTTTGCCAGACGGTCACATTGGACGGATGGCGGTGTTGAAGTCCTATCGTGGTAAGGGTGTGGGGGCCGAAATTCTTAGGCGGCTGGTCGAACAAGCACGCGAACGAGGCTTCACGCAGGTTGTACTGTCGGCACAGACCCATGCGCGGGACTTCTACGCCAAATACGGCTTTAAAGAAGAGGGGGAGGAGTATTTGGATGCAAATATTGCACACATCCTGATGCGTAAAGTGCTTTGAAGCTTTAAGCAATAGCCAATATGCTTTACACTGCGATGGTGCCCAGAAGAGGACTCGAACCTCCACACCTTGCGGCACACGGACCTGAACCGTGCGCGTCTACCAATTCCGCCACCTGGGCCTATCTGTACTCAGAAGCACCGC
>JBEDEU010000161.1:0-5226 GCA_041175585.1 Pseudomonadota bacterium
TTGTAGACCGGACCAGCGGGCACGCCTGCGTTGTTGAGCGATTCCACCCAGTAGGCAACCGTTTTGGTACGGAACACTTCGTTGAGTACCTTGTTGCACTTCGCACGGTTCACCGCGCGTGTTTTTTCATTGGCGAAGTCAGGATCGTTCATCCATTCTGGATGTTGCATCAGTTCGCATAAACGAACCCAGTTGCCTTGGCCTGAAGCACCGAGGTTAAACACGCCATCACTCGCTTCAAACAAGCCCATAGGACTCGAGGTAGGATGATCGTTACCTGCTTGACCTGCGACGTCACCTTCGTTGAGGTAGCGTGCCGCCTGGAAATCCATCATGGCGATTTGTGCGTGGAGTAAGGACGCGTGAACCCACTGGCCTTTGCCTGAACGCTCGCGCTCAAGAAGCGCAGTCAAAATGCCGATGCCGGCGTAGAGGCCTGCGCTCATGTCCGCAACAGCTAGACCTGCGCGCACTGGACCTTGGCCGGGGATGCCGGTGACTGACATCAATCCGCCCATGCCTTGCATGATCTGATCGAAACCGGGACGCGAGGAATAGGGGCCTTCTTGACCGTAGCCGGAGATGCTGGCTAGGATGATCCGTGGGTTCACTTTTGCGAGTGACTCATAATCAACACCGAGTTTCTTTTTGATGTCAGGGCGCCAGTTCTCGACGACCACGTCAGCGGTTTTTACCAAACGCATCATGACTTCAAGTGCGCCTGGCTTTTTCAAATTCAAGGTCATCGCCCGCTTGTTGCGGTTGAGGTTTTGAAAGTCACCTCCTTCGCGATTCGCTGCAAACATTCCTTCGTTCGGGTCAACACCTTTTGGGGGTTCGATGCGGATGACGTCTGCGCCAAAGTCGGCTAAGAGACGCACGCAGTTTGGGCCCGCGCGCACACGGGACATATCCAAAACCTTGAGGTTTGACAGGGCAGATGAAGCTTGAATTTTTGACATGGCTTTTATGGAAATGAATCAGAGAGGATTGCGAAAAAATTGGATCGAGCCTTGTTGTTTTTTTGGGGCTGGAAACGGTTTTATAAGTTGCTTTCAGTATTATTGCAAGGGATACTACTATGTGAACAACTATAACTGGAGAAGCCCCTCATGGCCGAGATTTTGACTGCAAAAAATGGTGCTGTTGGCACGATCACGATTTCCAACCCCACGAAGATGAACGCCATGTCCGTCCAGATGTGGACCGATTTGCCAAAAGCGATCCGAGCGTTTGATGCGGATCCAGAGGTGCGGGTCATCGTGATTGCCGGAGTGGGGGATAAGGCATTTGTGTCGGGCGCAGACATTTCGCAGTTCGACAAGCTGCGTAGTTCGGCAAAGACCCAGGATGATTACGACAACGCGGTGGCCGACTCGATGGTCGCGCCGGTTGAGTGCTCTAAACCTGTCATTGGAAAAATTCGTGGCTTCTGTTTCGGAGGCGGACTGGGTTTGGCTGCTGCGTGCGACATCCGGATTTGCTCCGAAGACGCAACCTTCAGAATGCCAGCTGCACGGTTAGGCCTAGGTTATGGGCATAAAGGGATCAAGCGATTTACGGACATTATCGGTTTGGCGAATGCAACCGATATCTTCGTCACAGCTCGTCGTTTTGATGCGCAAGATGCTTTACGGATGGGCTTTGTTTCTCGCGTCTGCTCGGGTAGCGAGATCGATGCGGTCGTGGATCAGTACACCAAGATGATTGCTGAAAATGCGCCACTAACCGTTGCGGCAAGCAAATTCAATATTCGCCAAGTATGTGCACATCCCGATGAGCAGGACATGGATCGCGCAGTACAGATGGTGAAGAATTGCTTTGCCAGCGAAGACTTTAAAGAAGGGCGCACTGCCTTTATGGAAAAGCGCGCTGCGCAATTCAAAGGTCGTTAATCAAAAAAGGCGCCTTCACTCAGGCGCCTTTTTTTCTGCTTTGGCCTGTGAGGTTATGCGCCGTCACGCTTAGGAAACTGCATACACATAATCGCAACACCCGTGCTCGAGGATTGCACGACGGGCGCCTTGTCTGTGGGAGCGATAAAAATCAATGAGCGTTCGAATGCATCTTCGCCGTTAATCGTGCAGGCGCCACGTAGGACCATCCAGTATTGACCGCGGCCAGTGTCCGGTGCTGGACCAGAAATGACTTGTGCTGAGGTCGTCTGGAAAAGTGTCGCACCAAGTCCGTCCGCTTCTGCTGGGACAACGGCGTGTGTTTTGATTCCGTCGATATTCTTTGGGCCATCCGTATCGCCAATTAGCGCTGGAATTAATCCCAGGCCATGACGGTAAGACTTAGTCTTACCTTTCAGTGCATCTTTGTGTTCGGGCATCCAGCGTGCGCCAGGATCCCATCCGTTACGCAAGGTGTAGTACTCGACGTTAGTGCCTTCAGCATGAATCGGTGCGTAAGGAGTAAATGCCATGGCGTAGTGCACCGTCATGCCCTCAATGGGCTTGATTCCAAACTTACCCTCACCCGATACAAACACTTGAAACTGATCCGCTTGATGGTAGTGACCAGGAATGGATGAGTGGGCGCCTTGTTCAACGAGAAAGGCGATCGGTTCCAGTGGGGGCGGAAACGCCTCTGGGGCTCGCGGAGGCATGTTTTTTGCCCTGCGCTCAACGGAGTTCATTCCTACACAGGAGGATACCCAAGTATCGGTTCCGTTAGGTAGTTTGTAATAGTGACGCTCTTTGAGAGCTTGCTCTTTGGTGACTACGTGTGACATGTCTCAACAATCCTTTTTATGCTACGGACTCGATGTCGTTAATCTTACCCGCTTGTGCGAGGAAGTGTCGACACGGCTCGTAAAAAGGGCATAATTGCGCTTCAAACAAACGTATAAGAAAAACTGAGTTGGGAGATATTTAAATGGTAAAGCTGAGTAAACCGATTTCGACAATGATTTTGGCCGGCGTGTTGGGAATTGCGGGTGTGCAATCCGCCCTAGCACAGGCTAATTTTCCTGATAAACCGATCTCTATCCACGTGGGGTTCCCACCAGGAACCTCGACAGACTCGATCGCCCGGATTCTGGGCGAGAAGATGAGTAAGGATCTGGGGCAACCGATCATTGTTCGCAATAAGCCTGGAGTCGGTGGCACCTTAGCACCCGCTGAGGTTGCTAAAACTAAGCCTGATGGCTACAACTTGCTGCTGAGCGCGACGGCACCAATGAATACGGCGGCGCATCTGTTCAAGAGTCTGCCTTATGACCCACTTAAAGATTTCGTACCCATTGGACAAACCTCATGGCTACCCATGATGCTCGTGACAAACAAGACGAAGGGCCTGGATACCTTCGAGAAGTTTGTTGAGTATGCGCGTGCGAATCCTGAAAAATTAACGTATGCATCGATCGGTAACGGAACAACGAGTCACCTTGTGATGCTGATGTTGTTGACCAAGGCCAATCTAAAAATGGTGCATGTACCTTATCAAGGTAGCTCACAGTCGCAAGCGGATGTGATTGGTGGGAACGTTGATGCGACCTTCGATACGATGGTCACGGTGCATCCCCACTATAAGTCTGGCCGACTGAATGCTTTGGCAGTGAGTACGAGTCGACGCGCTGAAATGGATCCGGCCATACCAACACTCGAAGAAAAAGGTATTAAGGACTTCAATCTGGGTGCGTGGATCGGCATGTTTGCACCTAAGGGCACACCACAGCCTATCGTTGATAAGATCCATGCTGCGCTCAACCGTGCTTTGCAAGATCCCGAAACCAGCAAAAAGCTTGTCGCCTTAGGCTCAGAAGTTGTGATGAGCCCGACCTCTGCCGACTTTGGCAAGTTCGTTAAGCAGAACTATGACCTGTGGGGCGAACTGGTCAAGATTTCTGGGATTGAGCGTCAGTAAGTTTTGATTTGATGGGACTGAAATCAAGCAGGTTTCAGTCTCTCGATCTCTTTGCGGAATGGCTCGGGGAGTGCTTCCGGGCGCTGTGACTGACGGTCTACACAAACGTGCACAAACAGACCTTGGGCCGCAGCTACATCTGAATCGGCTGTGAAGACTGCAACCTCGTACGTGATCGAGCTGCGTCCAAGACGACCCGGACGCACACCCACCTGAATTGTGCCCGGTGCGGACACTTGGCTGAAATAGCGACACTCCGAGGCTACCACCAGAGTCTGGTAGACCCCAGCGACGTGCGGCCGCAGGTTGTAATGCAATAAAAATGCATCGACTGCCGTGTCAAAGAAAGAATAGTAGTGGGCGTTATTGATATGCCCATAGGCATCGTTGTCTGCCCAACGTAGCGTTACGGCTTCAAAAAAAGAAAAGTCTTTTTTGTATAGCGGTGTGGTACGAATTGCGTCAGTAGATTGATTGCTCATTGATTTCGGTGTGGTAGGTTTAATCTGGTTTGTATTTGCTTGAGATGAGGCACAGTGCAGCAAAGATTCCGATGCCAAGTCCTCCGGACAGCCAGAGGGCGCCCGAACCCCACTCAGTGACAGCTAAACCAAATAAAAAGGGTGCGGCTGCTTGTGCAAATTTAGAGGGCATCATCAACCAGCCCTGGCGTTGCCCGTAGCCGCGCGTACCAAAGATGGCAAGTGGCAGGGTGCCGCGCGAAATAATCAAAATGCCGTTGCCGAGGCCGTGGAGCACGACAAAGAGTGCAGCAACCGGCGCGCCAAATATCATGAGTAGTGTCGCGCCCACGGGATGCGCAAACGCTGCGATGCGGGCGCTGATTAACGGATGCCAACGACGCATAAAAAAGAAATCAAGTAAGCGACCCAAGACTTGCGATGGCCCTACGAAAGCGCCGATTGCGAAAGCCACTGCGAGCGGTACACCGATGCCCTCGAGCATGCGTGGCATGTGGGTCATCAAGCCCATTCCCACAAAGGAGCTGGCGGCGAAGACAAACGCGAGCAGGGCGCCTGTGTATTTGCCGGGACCATTCTGATCTGTGGATGATGCCTTCGTTGCTTCTGCTGACGCAGCTCCAATTTTTTCTGCTGTAGCAGCTGTCGGTTTAGATGCTGTTGCGGCATCAGGTTTAGGTACTAAGGCGTTGACAGGCAAACCAATCAGTATGTGGGTGGCAGCCCAGAACCAGCAGGTACCGCGCCAGCCAAACTTGGACTCGATGTAGACGGAGGTTGTCCAGCCCACCAAACTTGCGAAGCCGGCGATCAGTGTGACGCCGGTGATCGGATTGCGTGACTCTTTGCCGAACAGGCGGACGATCGTGGCAAA
>JBEDEU010000162.1:0-5197 GCA_041175585.1 Pseudomonadota bacterium
GCAAGTAGTTGGATGGTCACCTGAAGTTGTAACGCTGTAAATAGGTAAGAGAGAGTCTAATGTCGAGTAACACAGTCGCCCAGTTCGCTATCGAATTGAAAATGCCTGCCAACGTACTGCTAGAGCAGTTGCGTGGGGCCGGCGTCGATCTCAAATCGGTGGACGATAACGTCACGGACGGCGATAAAGCTCGACTGCTCGAGTCTCTGCGTCGTTCCCATGGTGCGACTGAGGGTAAGAAAATTACGCTCACTCGCAGACAGACCACTGAAATCCGTCAGGCCGATGGATCAGGGAAGTCCCGAACCATCCAGGTCGAGGTTCGTAAGAAACGTGTTTTTGTTAAACGCGATACACCTGAGGCTACCGATGTCGCACCAGCGGCACCGGTCGTTCAAGAGCCTGTAGCGCCTGTAGCAGAGGTACCCGCAGTCGAGCCAGCGACTGAAGTCACCACTCCAGTCGTGCAGACGCCAGAAGTAGCGGCGCCTGTCGAGGCTCCAGAGGCTGCCGCCCCTGCTGAGGTCGCCCCAGTTGAAGCTGCGCCAGCGGAAGTGGTTGCTGAGCCTGTCAGCGAGCCTGAAGTCGTTGCCGAACCTGTTGCTGCCGCCCCAGCTGTAGATGCCCCTGTGGTTGCTGAGCCACCCGTCGTGCAAACTCCTGCCGAACCCGTTGCGGACGCGAGCAAAATCGCTTCCAAAGCTATCCGTGGTCGTGCGGTAACCCCCGCCCACCTTGAAGGCGATGCAGGCGTACGTGATGAAGCGCGCCGTGCTTCAGAGGCCGAAGCGGCTGCGTTGCGAGACATGCTCAATAAGCCGCGGAAAGTGTTGCGTGCTGAGCCTGATCCTGCTGCCTTGTCAGGTACGTTGCACAAGCCTGCTGGTGCAAAACCAGGTAAAAAGGATGGTGCAGTTGATGCAACAGGTAAAAAGACACTGAAGTCGGGCGAAATCGCTTCGACTTGGTCCGACGATGCTTCACGCAAAAAACCTGCGGAAAAGCGCGACGCGCCTGCAGCACCTGGTCGTGAAGGTTGGCGTGCCGGTGGTAAGAGCAAGTCTGGTGGTAGAAAAGGCGGGCGCGGCGCAAATAACGCGCAGGCCGATAATCGCGAACCAGCACCAATTGAATTCATCGCACGTGAAATTCACGTGCCAGAAACGATTAGCGTTGCCGATCTTGCACACAAAATGTCGGTCAAGGCCGGTGAAGTGATTAAGCATCTGATGCAGTTGGGTCAGATGGTCACAATTAACCAAGTGCTTGATCAAGAAACTGCAATGATCGTGGTCGAAGAACTCGGTCACAAGGCAATTGCCGCCAAGCTGGATGATCCAGAGGCGTTCCTTGACGAAGAGGCACCACACGAAGATGTTCAACTGATGCCGCGCGCACCGGTTGTGACAGTGATGGGTCACGTCGACCACGGTAAGACTTCGCTGCTCGATTACATCCGTCGCGCCAAGGTTGCGTCAGGTGAAGCGGGTGGTATTACTCAGCACATCGGCGCCTATCACGTTCAAACTGAGCGCGGCATGGTGACTTTCCTGGATACTCCAGGTCACGAGGCATTTACCGCAATGCGTGCGCGTGGCGCGAAAGCCACCGACATTGTTATTCTGGTTGTGGCGGCCGACGACGGTGTCATGCCCCAAACGAAAGAAGCGATTCACCATGCCAAGGCCGCAGGCGTGCCGCTTGTGGTTGCAGTCAACAAGATTGACAAGCCAGAGGCGAATGCCGATCGCGTCAAGCAAGAGTTGGTGGTCGAAGAAGTTGTTCCTGAAGAATATGGTGGCGATGTGCCGTTCATCCCTGTGTCTGCAAAAACGGGACAAGGTATTGATGCGCTGCTAGAAAACGTATTGCTTCAGGCTGAAGTGTTAGAGCTCAAGGCTGCGATCGATGCGCCTGCGAAAGGTATTGTGATCGAAGCACGTCTGGATAAGGGACGCGGTCCTGTAGCGACAATTCTGGTGCAAAGCGGTACGCTGCGTCGTGGCGATGTCGTGCTGGCTGGTGCAAGTTATGGTCGCGTTCGAGCGATGCTCGACGAGAACGGTAAGCCGATCCAGTCTGCCGGCCCATCTATTCCTGTTGAGATCCAAGGTTTGACGGAAGTGCCTGCAGCAGGTGACGAAGTTATGTCACTGGCCGATGAACGTCGTGCGCGCGAAATCGCGCTGTTCCGTCAAGGTAAGTTCCGTGACGTTAAGCTGGCACGTCAGCAAGCCGCTAAGCTTGAATCGATGTTTGAAAATATTGCCGAGGGCTCGCAGACCCTGTCCTTGATTGTGAAGACTGACGTACAAGGTTCACAAGAGGCTTTGGTGCAATCTCTCGTGAAGCTCTCTACCGAGGAAGTGCGTGTACAAGTCGTGCATGCTGCGGTAGGTGGTATTTCTGAAAGCGACGTCAACTTGGCGATCGCTTCCGGTGCTGTCATGATCGGCTTCAACGTGCGCGCAGATGCAAGCTCCAAGAAGCTGGCAGAAGCGAACGGCGTGGACATTCGCTACTACAACATCATTTATGACGCAGTCGACGAAGTGAAGCTTGCCATGTCTGGCATGCTTGCTCCCGAGAAGCGTGAAGAGATTATCGGTATGGTCGAGATTCGTGAGGTCTACACGATCTCGCGTATCGGTACTGTCGCAGGTTGTATGGTGACAGACGGCATAGTTCGACGCGACTCGCAAGTTCGACTATTGCGTAACAACGTTGTGCATTGGACGGGCCATATGGAGTCCTTGCGCCGCTTCAAGGATGATGTGCGCGAAGTGAAGTCTGGTTTTGATTGCGGTGTTACGCTGCGTGGCAATAACGATTTACAGGTTGGCGATCAGCTTGAGATCTTTGAAATCAGGGAAGTGGCGCGTACGCTGTAAGCCAAATCCATGAGCCGCCATAAGCAAAAAACCGCACCTGGTCGTAATTTGAGACTAGCTGACCAGATCCAAAAGGATCTGGCGATTATTATTCAGCGCGAAATCGATATGAGTCGCGTTGGGATGATTACCCTCTCAGGTATTGAGCTCACCACAGACTATGCGCATGCCAAGGTTTATTTCACTGTCTTGGGCGGTGAGCCTGAGCAGGCTGCCGCACTCTTGAATGAAAAAGCGGGATGGTTTCATTCCCAGCTTTATAAGTTGTTGCACATACATACAGTGCCGACCTTGCGGTTTTTTCATGACCCACAGCTCAAGCGTGGCATTGAAATGTCTGCATTGATTGATCAAGCAAATCTGCCCGGTCAGTATGCCGGTGTGCCAGACGAGCCCGAGGACAAGCCTTAAGGGCTGTCGTTTCTGGAATAGACGATGGCTAAAAGACGCGGGCGCGTGCTCGATGGAGTGTTGTTGCTGGACAAGCCGGTTGGTTTGTCGAGTAACCATGCTTTGCAGCGCGCAAAGCGTGCCATGGATGCACAGAAAGCAGGGCATACGGGCACACTGGATCCCTTTGCGACCGGCTTGCTGGTGTGCTGTATGGGACGTGCGACTAAGATTTCCGGTGCGATGCTGAATGCCGATAAAAGCTATCTCGCGACGATTGCCTTTGGGCGCGAGACGGATTCGGGTGATTTGACCGGAATCGTTGTCAGCGAGGCGTCCACAGAATTTGAGGGTGTGTCACAAGAACGTCTTACTGCTGTTTTAGATTCATTCGTGGGAACGCAGTTACAGATCCCGCCCATGATTTCTGCGCTTAAGCGTGATGGTAAGCCCCTGTATGAGTATGCACGTCAGGGTATTGTGCTCGAGCGAGAACCTCGCGAAATCACGATACGCGGTATTGAGTTATTGAGTGCAACGCCGATGAGTGCGGATATCCACGTTCATTGCAGCAAGGGAACCTATATCCGAACGCTTGCGCAAGATATTGGCCGCATGCTGGGATGCTATGCACACTTGTCAGCCTTGCGACGTACGCGTGTCGGGCCGTTTGCACTCGATACGGCGATAGAGCTTGAAACACTGCAAACAATGGAATCACCTGAGTCCATGTTGATCGATATGAATGATTTACCTGAAGGCTTGGTGCCTCCAGCAAAAAATGTAGTTCCACTTCACTAAAGGACTTGTATGTCACGCGCATTGCGTAACGTTGCGATTATTGCCCACGTTGACCACGGCAAAACCACATTGGTCGATCAGCTTCTGCGTCAATCCGGAACTTTCCGGACGAATGAGCGGATGACGGAGCGAGTCATGGACTCCAATGATCTTGAGAAAGAACGTGGCATTACGATTCTCTCCAAGAACTGTGCCGTTGAGTATGAGGGTACACACATCAACATCGTCGACACTCCCGGACACGCGGACTTCGGCGGTGAGGTGGAGCGCGTGCTGTCGATGGTAGACGGTGTGTTGCTGTTGGTTGATGCGGTTGAAGGTCCGATGCCTCAAACACGCTTTGTGACGAAAAAAGCGCTTGCGCTTGGTCTTAAGCCGATTGTCGTGATTAACAAGGTGGACCGCCCAGGCGCACGCTGTGATTTCGTCATCAATGCGACCTTCGAACTGTTTGATAAGCTCGGTGCGACAGAAGAGCAGTTGGATTTTCCGATCGTATATGCGTCTGGCCTGAACGGCTATGCCGGCTTGACAGAGGACGTGCGCGAAGGGGACATGCGTCCACTGTTCAACGCAATCCTTGAACATGTGCCCATGCGGGAAGACGATCCTGATGCGCCTTTGCAGCTGCAGATCTCCTCGATCGATTACAGCACCTATGTTGGCAAAATCGGCATCGGCCGAATTCGCCGTGGACGTATCAAAACGGGCATGGATGTGATGTGCGTGAATGGCCCAGATGGTGTGCCGTTTAAAGGCCGCATCAATCAAGTGTTGAAATTCAAAGGTCTTGAGCGTGAAGTCGTTGAGGACGCGATTGCAGGCGATATTGTGCTGGTTAATGGCATTGAAGATATTGGTATCAGCACGACAATCTGTTCCCCTGACAAAGTAGAAGGTCTGCCTCTCCTGAAGATCGATGAGCCGACACTCACGATGAACTTCATGGTTAATACAAGCCCCTTGGCAGGACGTGAAGGCAAGTTTGTGACGAGCCGTCAATTGCGTGAGCGCTTGGACCGTGAGCTCAAGTCAAACATGGCTTTGCGTGTACGTGAGACTGATGACGATACGGTGTTTGAAGTTTCTGGCCGTGGCGAATTGCATTTGACGAT
>JBEDEU010000163.1:0-5157 GCA_041175585.1 Pseudomonadota bacterium
CTTCTATTCCGAGAAACCGCAATTTTGGACGCGGTGAACCAGTTATTGGCTCAAAAGGGGTTCGACCTCATGACGATGGACGAGGTTGCAGCCAATGTAGGGATCGCCAAGGCTAGCCTGTACAAACACTTTGCCTCAAAAGAGGAACTCGCAGCTGCCTCCATGACGCGACTGCTGCAGCACGCACTTGATGTCACGGCAAGTCTGCCCGAAGATGACGCGCCGGTTGCTAAGCTCAAGGCAATTGTTCGATGGACGGTGAACACGCACCTGATGGGCGCAATGCCCCTCTTGCCTTCTACACGATCGACAATTCAAGCGGCGCTACAGAACCATGCCCCCTACATGGATTGCCTTGGTCGACTAATTGAACAACTTGGCACCTGGATTCAAGATGCGCAAGCAAACGGAGAGCTCTCCACTGATTTACCTGGTGAGGTGATGCTCTACACCATCTTCGCTCGTTCTTGCGACCCGGTTGCAGATTTTCTGAAGCAAGGGGGGGCATTTACCGATCAAGAAATCACTGAATTGATCGTCAGGACGACCTTCGAAGGAATGATGCGACAAAGCAGACCTGCTTAGAACGCAATACTGCCGACCTCAGCTAGAATCGACCTCTTTTGTCGGATCTACCATGTGGTTTAAAAATTTAAAGCTATTTCGCCTCTCAACCGAGTGGGCCTGGAACGTCGATCATATCGAAGCGTTTTTGAACAAAGAACGATTTGCAGAGGCTGACGCAAGCGCGGCAACCTCCTTCGGTTGGGTTGCCGTTCGCGAGGAGGACGAGCGGCTCGCCTACCCAATCGGAAAGCAAATCATCTGCTCCTTTCGCACCGAGAAAAAACTGCTACCGGCCTCTGTCGTCAATCAATTCGTTCGCGTGCGCGCACAAGAGCTTGAGGAGCAGCAAGGCTTCAAGCCTGGTCGAAAACAGCGTCGGGATCTCAAAGAAGAGGTCACCGGCGCCCTGCTCCCACGTGCGTTTAGTTTGCTGCGCGACACGCGCGTGTGGATTGATCCCGTCAACCACTGGTTAGCCATTGACACTGCATCAACAGCGAAGGCGGAGGAAGTGATCTCAGCACTAGGCAAGGCTATCTACCCCTTTCCAGTCGAGCCGATTCAAGTAACCATTAGTCCGGCCGTTGCAATGACATCGTGGCTTTCGTCTGGACAACCTCCCACTTATTTCACCGTCGATCAGGATGCCGAGCTACGTGCCGGCGGTGATAAAGCCGCCGCAGTGCGATACGTTAAACATGCGCTTGATGCAGAGGACATCGACAAGCATATAAAGAACGGAAAGCAATGCACGCGTCTAGCCATGACCTGGAACGACCGCGTGTCGTTTGTGCTGACAGAAAACCTCGATATCAAACGTGTCGCGCCACAGGACGTCCTTGATGAGTCAGAGCAAGCGGCTTTAGAGAATGAGGCCGAGAAGTTTGACAGTGATATGACATTAATGTGTGCAGAGCTTAATCAACTACTAAGTGCTCTGCTCAATGCACTAGAAGAAAAAACCATCAAAAAGGTGAGCTGATATGGACTTGATGATCCAGAGCACGGTTCTCGACACAATCGAAGGCGGCGTTGTCCTCGCGATCAAGGTGGAAGACCTTAACGTACAGGCCTACATCGTGATCTCAAAAATCGATATCAATGTTGTTGAGAAAATCATCCCTCAACACATCTTCGAGAGCGACGCGCAAGTCCACGTCGCTGGACTCACTAAAGGTATCGATACAACCGAAGAGATCGTACAGATTCTAGAAAACATGGAAAGCGGCGATGTTGTCGCCTACTTATGCGAAGACGCCATTGTCTACGGCGAAGCGCTAGCCGCGCTGGGCATAAACCACTGACGCCGAATAAAAGATCGATTAAATCTTTTTACGTAACTGCATCAAGAGAAGTGCCACGATACCAAGCGCCATGACCCATAACGAGATATCCACGGCATTTTTACTCGCAGCGTAGGTAATGCTCGAGTAAGTGAGATAGCCGCAAGTCAGACAAAACAAAATGGGCGTGAGCGGATAGAGTGGCACTTTAAACGGACGATCGGCCGAAGGATCTTTCACTCGCATCACAAACAGTGATATCCCAACGAGGAACAAGAAAAACCAAAATACGGGCGCAGTGAATTCAACCATCGCACCAAAACCGTCGGTCTGCCACAAGCCAAAAATAACAAGCACAAGGCTAATCCCGGACTGGACCCAAAGTGCGCGTGTTGGGGAGCCCCTGCCGCCTTCCCAGTGCCCCATAAAGGAAAGTGCCGGCCAGTCTTTACCGAGTGCGTAGTTCGTACGCGCACCCACGATCATGGTCGCATTAATACTCGTCAAAGCGGCTGTTGCAACAAACACGCCCAGAATACGTTCACCAGTCGGTCCGAATGCACGCCCCATCAAATCAGCGGCGACGGCACTACTGTCTGCTAGGCCCTTCAAACCCAAACCCGACAGTAACGCAAAGTTCACAAACACATAAATAATCGTCAGAATAAAAATACTGATCACAATCACCGGAACGATTGCTCGACGTCCACCATGCACCTCGGCAGAAATGTAGGCCGCTTCATTCCAGCCGCCATAGGTTAGCAAGACGAACACCATGGCCAAGCCAAACATGCCTAGGCTGGGGGTAGACGAGAAATAAGCGGGTGACGCTGGCGCATCGCTAGAAACGTAGAATCCAGCAACCGCTACTAGGATCAAACCCAACACCTCAATTGAGGTCAATAATGTCTGCACCCACGATGCAGCCGATATGCCGATCAAGTTCACTACCGTTAAAACAAGAACTACGCCTATCGCCCAAATCGCAGTTGAGTAAGGCCCGAGACTGAGGGCCTTGCTCATGTAGTCGCCAAACACAAATGCCAAAAGCGCGATCGACCCAGTGTTGATGACCATTGCCTTAGCCCAGGCATATAGGAACGAGATGGGTTTCCCAAAGGCCCGTGCAAGGAAGTGATAATCACCACCTGCATGGGGATAGGTAGTTGCGAGTTCCGCGTAACACAAGGCTCCGGCTAACGAAATCACCCCACCTGCCACCCATGCGACCAACAACCATCCAGCATCTCCTGTCACGCCCGCCACCATGGAAGGCGTTTTGAAAATGCCTGCACCAATCACGATGCCTACAATAATTGCAATGGCACTGAAGGGGCGTAAGCGCTTTGTTGGTTCGTTAATGTGTGCAGGTGAGTTCATCGTGAAGGCGATTTATATTGTTAGCCGCGAGTACCGGAGACTTCGTAAAGCGGAGACATTTCCAAGACATTGCCTTGCATCGTATTTCCTTTCAGTTCAACGTCAAAATGACGGGACTGACCGCTGTCATCGACGAAACTAAATTTCAAGCGGTTGCCGGTCAGCTTCCCGCCCAAAATTGGCTGAGATTTGCCCTTGATTGTGAGTGTCCCACCCACTTTTTGATAGCGCTGTGTCAACTCTAAGACATCGCCTTGTCCACCATCAATACCTTTAATAGTCCATTTACCTGCGGCATTACCGGGCACAACCCAAAAATAGCCTTGAGCGTAACCAGTACCGATCGTCTGATCAGGCTCCCAGTCACCCATGTTGAAGGAGTTCGTGGCGATGCGGGTTCCAGGCGCCATCTTCAGAAGCGTCGGACGTAGTTTCAAATTCAAGTCGGGCAACAAATACATGGTCACGACAGTTGCTTTGGAGAAATCTTCAACGAAAATATCGCCATTAATAATCTTTACTTTGTCAGATACACCAGCGCGTTCGGCATTGCGAGTTGCAAGTTGGGCCATATCTTTGTTGAATTCAATACCAACGGATCGTGCGCCGTAATTTTTTGCGGCAGCAATTGCGATTTTCCCGTCACCCGCGCCAAGATCATAGACTAAGTCATTTGGTCCAACGTTTGCAGCTTTGAGCATCGCATCTGCGACTGCATCGTTTGTGGGGACCCAAATCACATCCTTACCACTTTGTCCGACTGAAGGTTGGTACTTGTCATCGCCCATCGGCGTGCCATACGCAACCTGCGCGTATGCGTGTGTAGCAGTCAAACCTAGAACTAAAGCGGTTGTAGAGAGCACTAGACGAATATTCATGATTAACCTCGCTGGGCGATGTGAAAGTGTCGACAGAATAGAAAACTTGCGGTGCAATTCCAAAACAAGACTGCAAAATTTAGCACTTAGCCGTAAAAAAAACAGCTCATTCCAGAAGAAAACAGAAGATCAAATAGAAATCACTCATCTAGCGGGGCTTTACCTGTGTGCAGACGCAAGCGCATATGATCTGGCACTTCTTGGCCAGCATCCGTAAACGCCTTGCGCAACGCGCCCATTTGCGGACCGAAGATGCCGCTGCGATTGTCACTAGCCCACTGTCTAGAGGTCTGCAACGTTGTCAGACTCCCTTGAAAACGTGGCATCACCCAGCGTGCAAAAAGCTCATAGCTTCTTAAGGTTTGCTCACGCGTCGCCCACTCATGGGATCTGAACAAGACCGCACCTGCACCGCCATCTGTAAACGACAAGAGCCGTTCAATGCCCGCTGCTACCGTTTCAGGCGAGCCCACAATGGTTGTTCCAGCCTTCAGCCCTTCTGCCAAAGGGTTTTCACTGCGCATGGGGGGGCGCCCTAGTGTCTCACTGAAGTAGCTCAACGTTTCAAGGCGCTCACCTTTTCGAACCTCACGTACAGCCTGCTCATCGTCCTCAGCAACATGGATATTGACTACCAGGCGCCAGTCCTCGCGACGCATGGTCTTACCAAACTTGGCAGCTTCCACCTCGCCCAATGCCCACTGCTCAGCCAATTTCTGCGGACCACCAGGTAAACCAGCGCCGAGCGAGATCAAACCGACACCGTGTTTCGCGGCCGTCAAAACGCCTGACGGTGTGGTTGCACTTGCAACAGCGATAGGAAAGCAGCCCTTTGTGTAAGGTGCGAGATGCAAGCGTGCATCATTGAGTTCAAACCAGTCTGTCTTTAGCGTGACAGGCTCATCACATGCTAATAAACGCATAATTGCACCAAGCGATTCGTCCATCATCGGACGTTGACGCTCTGCTTGAATACCCATCATGTACGCGTCAGAAACAAGGGCCCCTGGTCCGCAACCTAACATGACCCGACCGCGCGTCATGTGATC
>JBEDEU010000164.1:0-5157 GCA_041175585.1 Pseudomonadota bacterium
CCTCGGGTAAGCTCTATAACTTTCACCAGTACGGTTTGGATGCAAACGAAGTGCTTGACTACGATAAGGTTGAGCAGCTTGCTAAAACGCAGAAACCGAAAATGATCGTTGCGGGTGCTTCAGCGTATTCGTTGCATATCGATTTTGAGCGCTTAGCCCGAATCGCCAAAGACAATGGCGCCCTCTTGTTGGTTGACGTTGCACATTACTCTGGTCTGGTTGCGGGCGGTGCGTATCCCAACCCCGTGCCCCATGCTGACTTCGTGACATCCACAACCCACAAATCTTTGCGTGGACCACGTGGTGGCGTCATTATGATGAAAGCCGAGCACGAAAAAGCAATTAACTCAGCGATCTTCCCTGGCATCCAGGGCGGCCCACTGATGCACGTCATTGCTGCGAAAGCGGTTGCTTTCCGCGAAGCAGCGACACCAGAATTTAAGGCCTACGCCGCACAGGTTGTTAAAAACGCGCAGGTCATGGCGCAGACTTTGGTCAAGCGCGGTCTACGCATTGTGTCTGGTCGGACAGAAAGCCACGTCATGCTGGTAGATCTGCGTTCCAAAGGCATCACTGGTAAAGAAGCTGAGGCAGTGCTTGGTCAGGCGCATATCACTGTCAACAAGAACAGCATCCCTAACGATCCTGAAAAACCTTTTGTTACGAGCGGTGTGCGTTTGGGTACGCCGGCTATGACAACGCGCGGCTTTAAAGAAGCAGAGGCCGAACTCACTGGCAATCTGATTGCAGATGTTCTGGACAAGCCACGCGACGAAGCAAACATTGCCTCCGTACGCGAGCGTGTGAATGCCTTGACGGCATCCTTCCCGGTCTATCGTTAAGTGTCGGGCGGCATAGTTGGTCGCCCACGCAGTTACTGATCAAGGCGATCCATGAAGTGTCCCTTTTGCGGGCATCCTGATACGCAGGTGGTTGACTCTCGTGGAGCAGACGAGGGCGACTTCATTCGCCGTCGCAGGCGTTGCACATCTTGTGATCGTCGTTTCACGACCTATGAACGCGCTGAGTTGGCGATGCCAACGATCGTCAAGCGCAACGGGAGTCGCAACGAATACGAAGCGGCCAAGTTGCGTGCCAGTTTATCGTTGGCGCTACGCAAGCGACCGGTCAGCACCGAAGAAGTGGATGCCGTTGTAATGCGCATCGAAGACAAGCTGCTGACTTCGGGTCTGCGAGAAATCACGACTGAATATTTAGGCGGTCTTGTGATGGCCGAATTAAAAAAGCTCGACAAGGTGGCCTACGTGCGCTTTGCCTCGGTCTATAAAAGCTTTGAAGACATTGGCGAGTTTGTCGAAGCAATCCGCGAGATGCAGGGCCCACCCACGCAGCGCAAGGGCTAATGCAAGTGAACGCAAATTCTTCTTCCCCACGCAATCTCGATCAAGACGTATTTTTTATGCGTCAGGCACTAGCCCTAGCCGAGGGGGCTTTGTACGTGCCATCTCCTAATCCGCGTGTCGGGTGTGTGGTGGTACGCGATGCAAAAGTGATCGGTGCGGGATCGACCCAGCGTGTGGGTAGCCATCACGCAGAGATCATGGCGCTAAAAGACATGGCTTCCCGCGGTAATGATGCGAGTGGCGCCACGATGTACATCACGCTTGAGCCGTGCAGCCATCATGGTCGTACACCACCTTGTGTCGATGCCATCGTTGCAGCGCGGCCTGCACGCGTGGTGTTCGCACACTTTGATCCGAATCCAAGCGTAGCTGGTCGCGGTATGCGTCGTCTGCGTGAGGCAGGGATTGTGGTGGATGTAGGTATTTGTGCTGACGAAGCGTTGGCGATCAATCCAGGTTTTGTGTCGCGCATGACGCGTGGCTTGCCCTATGTTTGGATGAAAATAGCCGCTTCACTGGACGGTAAAACCGGTTTGACGAATGGCGTGTCGCAGTGGATTACAGGGCCCGAGGCGCGTGCAGATGGACATCATTGGCGCGCGCGTAGTTGCGTGGTCTTGACAGGCATCGGTACTGTCAGAGCAGACAATCCGAAGATGACGGTGCGTCATGTCGTAACACCGCGTCAACCGCGTCGTGCTGTGATTGATCCCGGCTTTGAGATTAACGACGATGCCGCCGTCTTAAGCGGTGAAGGTGCAATTGTTTTTACCGGTGATCAAAACGCCGAGAAAGCAGCGCGTTTTGCTGACCGTGGAATTACTGTGGTGAACGTCCCTGAAGATACAGCAGCGCCTGCAGGGCAAGCGCGTCGTCGCATCGACATGCGCGCGATGATGCGCTGGTTGGCTGAACATGACACGAATGAAGTGCACGTCGAAGCTGGCTCAGGTTTGAACGGCGCTCTGTTGCAGGCAGATTGTGTAGACGAGTTGCTGGTGTATATGGCACCCGTATTGTTAGGCGAAGGCTTGAGTATGGCGCAGTTGCCCTCACTGACCAAGCTTGAGGGCGTGCAGCGTTTTGAGTTTACGGATGTGACACGCTTCGGTGCGGATGTACGATTGCGTGCGCGACTCGCAGCGCATTGGCAAGAGCTCATGCAAAAAATACATTTGACCCAACCGGGCTTAGATAAGGCACTTTAAATGTTCACCGGAATTGTCGCGGCCGTAGGCCATATCCAGAAAATTGAGCCGTTGGCCGGCGGCCATGCGTATGCGGGCGTCCATTTGACGATTCACGCCGGTGGTTTAGATTTGAATGATGTCGGTTTAGGCGATTCAATCGCAATCCAGGGCGCGTGCATGACGGTGGTATCTAAACATGCTGATGGGTTTGCTGTGGACGTATCGCGCGAGAGTTTGCGCTTGACCATGGGTCTGGACAAAGAGGGTGAAGTCAACCTCGAGAAGTCTCTCCGGGTGGGCGATCAAATCGGTGGGCATATCGTCTCGGGCCATGTCGATGGCTTGGGTGAAGTAGTGAAGTTTGAGCCTGTGGGCGAGTCGTGGGAGTTGATCGTTCAGGCGCCCAAAGAGTTGGCGGCTTTTCTGGCGTATAAAGGCTCAATTACGGTTAACGGTGTCAGTTTGACTGTGAATCGGGTGCAAGATGTGCCCGAGGGGTGCCAGTTCAGTATCAATCTGATCCCGCACACGATCTCGGTAACAACGCTCAAACACCTGGTCCCCGGACAAAAAGTAAACCTTGAGGTCGACACAATTGCCCGGTACGTGCAGCGGATGTTATCGATCGACCGGTAATGCTAGAATACAAGGCTGTCGTTTTTCTTTAGAAATGACACAGCGGACAGGTGGCCGAGCGGTTGAAGGCGCACGCCTGGAAAGCGTGTATACGTTCAAAGCGTATCGGGGGTTCGAATCCCCCTCTGTCCGCCAGTAAGTCAAATAAATCAAGCACCTTCGGGTGCTTTTTGTTTTTTTACGAAATTTCCACCACACGCCACTTAGGTATCTATATAAAGCAATGCTGACGTAGCAGTGGGTTGGAGTGTGGGAGATTTGCGTGCTGCTGATAAACTCAAGCGAAAGCAACAATTATCTTTTCTTAACCGCCGCGCTTCGCTTGTATTTCAACATGGAGAATGCTTTGAACGTAAGAACTTTGCTCCTGGCGCTCTTTATGTGCATACCCTTTTCGACGCTCGCTCAGCACAGTCACGCGGGGCAGACACCTTATGCAGGAATGCAGAATCGCGCCATCAAGTCGCTGTCCGACAATGACATCAACGAACTTCGGCGCGGAGGTGGATGGGGACTGGCCCTTGCCGCCGAACTCAACGGTATGCCCGGCCCGTCTCACCTGCTAGAGCTTAAAGACAGGATTCCTTTGACTTCTGAACAAGTCGACAAAACACAGGCTCTATTGGACGAAATGCGCAAAGCAGCCATACCCACAGGAGAGCGTTTCATTGCGGCAGAAAAAGCCTTGGAAACTGCCTTTGCATCTGGAAAAGTTGACGAGTCATCCTTGCGTCGCTTGTTAGCCGACGCAGAGAGCGCAAGGTCAGAACTTCGCTTCATTCATCTTTCACAACACTACAAGACTGTGCTGTTTCTCACACCAGAGCAAATCAAGCGCTACAACATCCTTCGCGGGTATGCCGATGATCCGTGCAAGACTATCCCAGCCGGGCATAATCCGGAGATGTACAAACGTCACATGGGATGTAACTGACCGCACATCAAAATCGCAATTTGACCGAAGGTGAGGGCTGTCTTGAAAGCGAAGAGTCAGCAATTGCTGAGTTTAGGGTAATTGCGTAATGCCGAGACGAGCGTGATACTCGATTGACTCAAACAGGAGCCCGTCCTATCCGGTTAAACCGACACAACTTTCAAGACACCAAGAGCGATTTTCTTTCTGCCCTATGGAAGTGGAATTGTGGCATTGTCGAGTACATCGCCCGCTTGAGCAATTTCAAGATTGAAATTAAAAGACACTTTGCCCGAGGCTACACGTTGGCGTAAATCGTCAAACAAAAAAATTGGACCTTTCGACTTCGCGTCTTCATCGGATAGTGTTTGCACTCCATCGACTGGTTCAAAGATCCATTTGCCCAAAACTTTTTCGTTACCGGCATTTGTAAAACCAAAGCCTTGGACTCCCCAATAATTCGTTGAAGCGTAACTAGCTGGAACAGCCTTTGATGCAAGGTATTTTCCTTAGAGCAGTACTGCTGGATTGGCATCTGCGAAATTACTGCCGAAGCTTGAAGGACCTATTGAAAGAGTGGCAACAGCCAAATAAGTAAATTTCATAGATGGCCTATGGTATCGTCATGACTGTACTGTCAATATGCCGAGACACATCACCTCAACCGACACATCTATCATGACAAAAGCTCAAGTTTACGGACCAGGTAACTATCGTTTTGTACCCGGCGTTTTTCAGTACTCGGCAGGTGTTGCTGCTGAGCCTGGGTTTCGAATCGAGCGAGTCCGCTTGATGAATGTTGTTACCTTGGCCGAGGGATTTCGCCTGATCGAAACGACACTCAAAGAGGCTGGACGGCCGCTTTCTGCCTTCTGCGCGTGCGAATTGCGTTCGCCACGTCCGTTCGATGAGGCTGGTTTTGAGGCTTTCAATAAAGAATATGTTGGTACGCTCGCGCGATGGGGGCTGTTTGATGGAAAAAGTAACCCCGTTGCGCGCAGCAACGTTTGCCCGGAAATCGATCCTCCACAAGAGCCCGGATTTTATGCATTCT
>JBEDEU010000165.1:0-5114 GCA_041175585.1 Pseudomonadota bacterium
CAGTACCTCGTAGCCGTGCGGATTAAGTACCCCTTGCATGCGGGGTTCAATAGAAGGGTAATAGGGCTCCATCACTGCAATATTGCGTTTAATGCCGTGCGCCTTAAGCGCCGCAACGACCGCTTCGCTGGCGATCGCAACCGGAATATCCCAGCCCGCGACCTTACGAATTCTTGCCTTGAGTTCGTCACCCCAATCTGAAGTGCCTCCCCAAATTGAAAGCGCGGAGATTCCCAACGCAAATGCGTTTGGTTTGCAATCCATGACTTGGTCTACTGCCTCTTCAAGAGCGGCATCAATCAATGCAATCGATTTGTCAAAGTCTTCGGTGCAAGTGATCGGCATATCAGGAATGACCATCCTTCCCAGATGATTCGTGACACCAGCGGGACGCATATCATCGTATTCTGGCTGAACGACAGTGTTTGTCGAGGGTGTGGTCACACCGAAGGCCATCCGCCAGGCTAAGTAATCACGCATATTGTCTGCTCCATAAATTTTATTGTGTGTTTATTGCTTGATTGGATCTATCTGTGTGCCCACCAAACTGTCTTGACACTATATCAACCTTCAGCTACTTTCGATTGAAATAATAAAAGTATCAAATTCAAAAAATAATCTGGAGACAATATGAACCTCATTAAAAACCTATGCCGCATTGCGGCGGCAGTTGCCGGCGTTGCCGCAGTTGCAAGTGCTAGCGCGCAAGTGAAGTGGGATATGTATGCTTTTTCTGGAGCAACGCATCCAGTCACACTGAGATTGCAAGGCTTTGCAGATGAGGTGCGCAAGCAAACGGATGGTCAGTTGATTATTACTGTGCGTCCAGCCGGAGAGTTTCCTTTTAAAGCATCAGAAGTGGTGCGTGCAACGGGCACAGGCCAGGTACAAATTGGCGAAGGCTACTCAGGATTTATTTCTGGAGCGGTGCCACTTGCATCCGTTGCAAACTTGCCGATGCTGGTGCGCAACACAGAAGATCTCAATAAGGTCTGGCCCGTCATCAAGAAATATGCCGAGCCAGAGTTTCAAAAGCAAGGCGTAAAAATCCTTTTCCACTTCGAGTGGCCACCCCAGAATATTTTTGGTCGTGGCAACGTCGTGACCAAGTTTGAAGACCTAGCTGGCAAGAAATTCCGTACGACTGACGCGAAGCAAAGTGAGGCGCTTAAGCTTATTGGTGCCTCAGCTGTTTCTTTGACTGCTGCAGAGGTCCCGCTGGCTGTTGAGCGTGGCGTGGTTGACGGCTTCTTGACTGCAGGCTTTAACGTTGTGGGCGCAAAGTGGTATGACGCGGTCAAGTGGGCGTATCTTCCTGATTTGAACGTTGGTGGCCCAGACTACATCATGGTCAACATCGCTGCGTATAACAAATTGAGTCCAAAAGTGCGTGAGGTGCTGGATAAGGTTGCTGAGCAGTGGGGCCCTAAAATGACCCGTGAAAACACCGGCGATGAAGCGCGCGATCTAGAAATTCTAAAGACAAAGCACGGCGTGACGCTTGTTCGACCTTCCAAAGAGGAAATCGACCGTCTGACTGCGAAGGTTTCTCCCGTGTGGGACGCTTGGGCAAAGCAACATGGCCCAAGAGCGATCGAGCAGGTAAAAGAGATTCGCGAAATCCTCAAGCGCTAGTTCCAATAATCACAATATGTTCTTGCTCGGGAGGCGACGTGTGTCGCCTCCTTCCGTTCTGGCATGGATGAATGATGAGGTTAGACATCATGTTTTCTAAAATGGCGCGTTCGATCGTGCAAGGGGCTGGTTACCTTGCGGGTGTTGCAACAGTCTTGATCCTTGTTCTGGTTTGCGTTGAAGTCATTGCGCGACTGTTTGGCAGCTCGACAATGATCGCCGATGAATTTGCCGGATATCTTAATGCTGCAATCATCTTCCTTGGACTCGGGTATGCCCTGCGCGAGGGCGCTTTTATTCGGGTTGAGATTTTTTATGACAAATTTAAGGGTCTCGTGCGCAGCGGTGCTCAATGGGTCATCGTCTTAACGAGTCTGGTGTTCTCACTAATTTTGACGTATTTTCTAGGCGCACATACGTCATACGCATTTGATCAAGATATCCGTGCAGTGTCCGTGGTTGAGACGCCGGAGTGGTTGCCTATGTTTGTCGTGACGGCAGGGTGCGCAATTCTAGTTTTGCAACTCGTGTTGTTTATCGTGACACGCTTCAAAAATCTTCCATAGGCGAACAACATGAGTTCTGAAATCATCATTCTGATCCTATTTGCATCGCTTGGATTTTTCTTTTTGATCGGGCAGTGGACCGCTTTCGCACTGGGGATCATCGGCGTATTAGTGATTGCGTTGACCAAAGGCTGGACCGGCATGCTCGGGTTGAGTTCGGTTGTATGGAACAACTCTAATAGTTACATCTTGATCGCGATCCCAATGTTTTTATTAATGGGCGAAGTGATTCTGCGTAGCGGCTCGAGTAAAAACTTCTATACCGGCATTGTCAAAATGACGCATCGGTTGCCGGGCGGCCTATTGCACGCCAACATCGTAGCGTGTGCGATTTTCTCTGCCGTCAGCGGTTCGAGCGTAGCCACTGCCGCGAGCGTAGGCACTGTTGCTATCCCAGAGCTTAAGAAAGCAGGGTATCAGCACGCTGCAATTTATGGCTCTTTGGCCGCAGGTGGAACTCTAGGTATTTTGATTCCGCCTTCGATCATCATGGTGCTGTATGCCGCGCTGGTTGAGGAGTCTGTCGGCAAGATGTTCATCGCAGGAATCATTCCCGGCATCATGCTGAGTTTGATTTTTATGATCTACATTGCGATTAAGGTCTATCGTGATCCGTCCATCGCTCCTCACATGGCAAAAGCGGAGAAGATGTCCTCGGAGCTCGCTTCGAGCAGTTTATCGAGCGCGCTGTGGGATGTTGTACCCATTGTGTCGTTACTCGTCGTTGTTCTAGGAGGCATCTACTCTGGTTTAACAACTCCCACTGAAGCGTCGGCAGTCGGCGCTGCCGGCTCTCTGCTGTTGGCAGCTGGGTACCGTAAATTGACTTGGGAGATATTCCGCGACTCGGTGATGGCAACCGTCAAGACAACCTGTATGGTGGCGATGATCATCATCGGTGCTCAGATTCTGTCGATGGCGTTGATTTTTTCCGGACTGAGTCGAGAGATCAGTGAATGGATTGTGGGGCTGGGGCTTAGCAAATGGGAGTTCTTTGCCATTCTTGTGGTGCTCTACATCATTCTCGGTTGTTTTGTAGACGGCATTTCGATGATCTACATGACGCTGCCGGTGCTGCTTCCAGTGATCAAGGTGTTTGGATTTGATTTGATTTGGTTGGGCGTCATCATCACTATTTTGATCGAGCTTGGTCAGATTACGCCTCCGGTCGGCTTGAATCTTTTCACGATCCATGGAATATCTGGCGGAGCGAAGTTTTCTGAGGTGGTGTCTGGCTCCGTGCCCTATGTATTTTTAATGGTGATTGCAATTGTTTTGCTGACAATCTGGCCTGAAATTGCGACATGGTTGCCAGAAACGATGCGCGGGAAGTAGTTACCGTGTTAAGCCTTGTTGCGGTGTAGAAATCGCAGCAAGGTTTCAGCGCAAGGGATCGCATGGGAGTAGGGAAGTCCATGCTTGGCATGTCCAAAAATATGCAGCTCTGCGTTGGGTAACTTGTCACGCAGTTCGACCATTTGTGGGACAGGAACGAACGGGCTGCCATCCCCGTGCATAAGCAGCACGGGAAGTCGAACGTCTTGTAAGCGCGGCCCGAGGTCTGCGCCGACAAGAATGTCTCGGGCGATCACAATTGATTCAATGGGATGGTTTGCTTGTTGTTGTTCAAACCATTGCCATTGTTCTTCGCTCAGAGCCTCAGGATGAAATCTAGCGGCCATCATCTCTTTCGACCAGGCAAGCGTACCTTCGTTGCGCAAAAGAGTCTGCCATTGCGTCACGTTTTGTACGGCACCCCCTCTAAACGCGGCATTACTCATGGTGAGAGTTCGAACGCGCCCTGGTGCTTTTAAAGCTGTTGCGAGTGCAATGGTGCCTCCAATCGACTCGCCAATTAAATGGAAATCCGCAGCCCCCACGCTGTCAGCCACCTGCAGCACATCTTGTGCCAGACTCTCAAGTGACCAACCATCTTGCTTGACAGCCGCAGCGGACCGACCAAACCCGCGCATATCAAACCTAGCGATTTTGTAGTGCGGGGCAAGAACTGTTAACCACTGCGACCAAAGTTCGTTGTTAGCACCTACCCCGTGATGAAAAACCAAAGTTTCTGCCCCGACGTGGTGGGGCAACGTCATGTCAATAAAATTGACATAGAGTCCATCAACGACTGTTTCGGTAAATCGCATGCTTAGGCGTGTGAGTAAAGTGGACGTCCGGCGACGGGCATATCGGCCACTAAAATTGTGCCGGACTTCGACTCAGTGATGAACAGCTGTTTGTTATCTTTGCCACCATACGCACAGTTTGTGACGAGCAGGCCTTCTGGTGAGTTAATGCGAAGCATCGGTTCACCAATTGCACTAAACAACCAAACTGCACCGAATAACACGTGACAGACGGCTAAGTTGCCGGCGGCGTCGACCGCCATACCGTCTGGCCCTGCGCCTCCTGACATTTGTATTCCAACGCCCACTTTGCTTGCAGTGCCGTCATGCATGATCGGCACACGCCAGATGGCGTTGTCGCGCGTCACGCATAAGTAAACGATTTTCTCGTCTGCACTCAATACCAGTCCGTTGGGGCTCGGCACATTGTTCAGTAGGCAATCGAGTTGCCCATTAGTACGCAAACGATATAAACGCCCACTGGGATCTTGCAAGCCTGTTTGTCCCTGGTCGGTAAAATAGATGTCGCCATTGCTAGCGAAGAACAGATCATTGAGGCCCCTGAAGCGTTGCAGGAGTGGACGGTCAAAATGGGGCTCAATCTTTCCAGTCTTTGGATCAAAGACCATTAACCCGTTTTTATGATCGGTAATAAAGGCGCGCCCATCTTTGTGAAACTTCAGCCCGTTGGGTTCGCCGTCGTATTCGAGTTCGAGACTGATGTCGCCGCTGGGTGTAATTTTGAAGAGTCGACCAAACGGGATGTCGGTGACCCAAAGGTTGC
>JBEDEU010000166.1:0-5094 GCA_041175585.1 Pseudomonadota bacterium
CTGTAATTCACCTTGTTATTTTTATCTTTCGTCGCATCGAGTAATTGCTGCAAGGTCATATAGGGTGTTTTGTTACCCACGATCAAGACCATCGCACCTTTTGCAACCAGTGCAACCGGCTTAAACGAAGTCACCGGATCAAAAGGCAAGTTAGGACGAACCGCAGCATTGGTCGCGATTGAAGTCGATATCAACAATAGCGTCGAGCCGTCGGGCTCAGATTTCGCAACCATGTCCGAGCCAATGCTCCCCCCGGCTCCAGCCTTGTTTTCAACGACCATCGTCACACCCAGCTTGGTGGACAGCTTTTGTGCAAGAGCGCGTGCATACACGTCGTTACTGCCACCTGGGGCAAACGGAACGATCAGCTTAATCACTTTCGGCAGCGTCACATCTTGTGCGAGTGCAGGCTGAGCAAACAGCGATACGCTTACCAGCAGACCTTGCATCAACCAAGCATATAACGGTCGTATCGATCGAGTCATAACAGTCCCCCCAGCCAGGTTGGCTGAATATTCATTTTTTGTATGTAAGGCCACCGTAGCGCGGGCAACCATATTTTTTCTTGAGTTTATTCCTTTTCCGCACCAGCCATAAAGAGATATGCTTGAGGCCTCTAACAATGCTCCGCTTCATCTTCCCATGAAACAACCCCAATTAAGAACCCGCCTGCTGCAAGTCGCACTTGTCCTAGGACTGGGCTTCGCCAGCCTCCCCAGCCAAGCTGTGCAGGAATGCGCTGTCATCCTGATGCATGGCAAATGGGGTGGGCCGAAATCTCCCTACTTGAAGGTGCTCGCGGACAAAATCGAACCAACGTGCAAAGTTGAGCTTAGAGATATGCCATGGTCGCGTTTCCGCAATTACGACCAAACCTATGAAAACGCCTTGCGCGACATGGAGCAGGCGGTCAAACGGTATAGGGATGGCGGCTACAAAAAGGTATTCATTGCCGGGCAAAGCTTTGGCGCAAACGCTGCAATGGCCTACCAAGCCTATATTGGAGATGCAGACGGCATCATCGCCCTATCGCCAGGGCATGCACCGCAATATATGTATACCTCTGGCATTACCCAACAGGCCATAAGCGATGCAAGACAAGCTGTGGCCTCCGGCAGCCCTGGCAAGACGATCAACATGACCGACTTCAACCAAGGCCAGCGCAAGGACTTCCAAATAAGGGCGGATGTATTAATGAGCTACTTCGAGCCGGACGGCTTAGGGAACATGGCTCGGACCGCAGCAGAGTTCAAGCGCCCCGCTCCGTTTTTATGGGTGATCGGAACACACGATATTCTTTACCGCGAAGGCAAAGGGTATGCCTTCGACAAAGTCCCCAAGCTGCCCAACAACAAGTATCTAGTGGTCAACGCCACGCACGCCACCGCCCCCGAAGTGGCTTCAGACCAGGTGGTGGAGTGGATAAAGGAAGTGTTGCGCTAATGAGTATTCAACGAAATTTACTTTAAAGTATGTAAATAAATCGGGATACAAAGCGCAATCACGCTCAGGCACATGGTCGCTACGCCGCCACTAATCCAAACAATATACTTATGCGATGTACGTAAGACGGACACATCCGCCCGAAAGCTCAAGAACTCCTCTTTGCATTCGTTAACCGTCTTGGCCAAACCAGAGATTTCAGCAGACAACTTAACCTCGACCTCTGTGATCTTGGCTTCGATACGGTCGGTTTTGATTTCTAATTGATCGGTCTTTGTCGCGACACGGTCGGTCTTTGCCTCAAGATGCAGAATCTGCTGCTTGACCTCTTGACGCAGTTCTAAAAAGTCTGCCTTGGTCGCGTACTGTTTATGTTCTTCCTCGTATACGCTTTGCAAGACAAGCGCGTGCACTTCTGCCTGATCACGCGGAACTCCCGCGTTGACCAGTCTAGTCGCATAGGAAAGAGAATTGAATGTGTTCACTGACTACTCCCAAAAACTGTAGGCAACATCACCTACAGCGCGCAGTCTGAAGCATTTCAACAAAGAAATAAATGGCTTCCGGGCAACTGTTGCACTCTTTTACAATATAGTTACAAACACAAAATATCCCTCACCAAGCGATACCTATTTCATGCAAACACACGGCATTGTTGAATCCGAAGCGCCCGGGCCAATCTCCAAGCCGGCTAACCTGGCTCCTGCTGGAACTACCGATACGCACTTTCATATCTTTGGGCCGACCGACCGTTATCCTCTGAGTCCCAAACGACTCTACAACCCATGCTTATCTGATGTGCCAGCCTATCTACAAATGGCTAGCACAGTCGGCATCGAGCGCATGGTGATTGTGCAGGCCAGCATTTACGGCACGGATAACAGCTGTTTGCTTGATTCAATCGCTGAGTTTGGACAACATCGCGCCCGGGGAATCGCGGTTGTAGATGCAAGCATCACGCCTGAGCAATTAGCTGACATGCATACGCGTGGTGTGCGAGGCATTCGGTTCAACGCGATCACAGGCGTGACCCCGCTGGAGTGGCTACCCAACATTGCAGAGATGATTGCGCCGCTAGGGTGGCATATTCAGCTATGGATCAAGGCTGATCGATTACTCCAAATAGCAGACATGGTTCGAGCGCTTCCCGTTGATGTCGTCTTCGATCACATGGCGCAAGTCCCAATCGAACTTGGACTAAGCGACCCGCGAACCGCCTGTGCCTTAAAACTAATGGAAAGCGAACATTGCTGGATGAAACTAGTAGGCTATCGCATTTCTAAAGTGCCCTACCCTCATGGGGATGTTGACGCCTTTGCGCAAGAAGTCGTCAACACTGCGCCAGATCGTTGCCTGTGGGGAACCGACTGGCCGCACATTTATCTTGAGGGCAAACCCATGCCTGATGCCGGTCAACTCCTGGATAGTCTTTATCGATGGTGCCCACCAGACACGGCTAAGAAAATTCTGGTGGACAATGCAACTAAGCGTTACGGGTTTTAAAACAGATATTTACTTTAATGTGTGCAAATAAATCGGGATGCAAAGCGCAATCACGCTCAAGCACATGGTTGCCACGCCGCCGCTGATCCAAACAATATACTTGTGCGATGTACGTAAGACGGACACATCAGAGCGAAATCTCAAGAACTCATCTTTGCACTCATTAACCGTTTTAGTTAAGCCAGAGATTTCAGCCGACAACTTCACCTCTACCTCATTGATCTTAGCTTCGATTTGATTCGTCTTTGCTTCGATCAGATTCATTTTTGCTTCGATTCGATCAGTCTTAAGTTCGAGCTGATCGGTCTTGGCCTCAATCTGATTCATTTTGGCCTCAATACGATCCGTCTTGATTTCTAATTGATCGGTCTTTGCCTCGATGCGGTCGGTCTTTACTTCAAGATGAAGAATCTGCTGCTTGACCTCTTGACGCAGTTCTAAAAAGTCTGCCTTGGTCGCATACTGCTTGTGTTCTTCATCATAAACACCCTGCAAAACAAGCGCGTGCACTTCCGCCTGGTCACGCGGCACACCCGCGTCGACCAGTCTTGTCGCATATGAGAGAGAGTTGAATGTACTCACTGACTACCCCTAACAGCTGTAGGCAACATTACCCACAGCGAGCAGTCTGAATCATTTCAATAAAGAAATAAATGGCTTCCGAACAATTGTTGCACTCTTTTACAATATCGTTATGGATTTGCGTGATCAGGCAGCGCCGCTAACTTAGCACGGGCGTTCACTCGTACGTTTCGCATCGCCGTCATACGCAACGTATAAAAAGCCCGCAAATCATTTTCCTCGTACCAGTACTTGAGGATACTGGCCTCCATGTCATCCAGCTCTTTAAGATGATGCTCAATCTCTTCGCGCGTCGTTGCGTCAAGCAAATCACTCTCAATATCTCGAAGATCCTGAAAGTAATCCCCGAGCAATTTGTCTGATGGAAAATTGCGCCAATTCAAAACAAATTTAAATAATGGGTAAATCAGAGCAAACAACGTTAAAACGATGACCCACATCCGGTTAAATAGCGTAGCAACCCAGAGCGGGAAATATTTAAAAACTCCGGGGATGCCACTTTCATAGTATTGCGCCGCAATTGGACTCAAAGGAATACTCCGGTCCAGGTACGCAGGGAAAAATCCGGGCTTAGCAAAGAAGGATTGTTGATCTTCGCTGATCTTTTTAGCTGCCATCAAAAAGAGCCATTGATGCACAGGGTGCATTTTCTTTTCCACTAGCAAGGTAATGCTAGATGCCAACAAATCCGTGTCAGTCGGCGGAAAAACATGCTCGATACTCAATGACCCACGGGGAAGGTCGACTTTTTCAAGAAACGGGAGCTTCTTCACGTAGGCATCTATTAAGCTGAAATCAAATATCTTTATATCGGGTAATGCCAATAGCGACTCGACGGTAGGTGAGTTGATATCGTCAACAACAAAAACAGCATCTAACTTTGAATCCTTAAAGTCAGCAACTGCCTGCTGATGGGGTAATTCAAAGAAGTTAGATCTGCTTTCGTACTGGATGCCGTGCAAACCAAGCATCGCGCGCCAAATCTTATTAGTGTTGGTTTCATTCATCCCAACTGCAACGCGCATCGACACCAATCGCTTTACCGCATCCGGACCAGACAAATCGGGACCTCGATACACCAACCAGACGGGTGAGTACTGCAAGCTACCGAGCGACACCAGCTCAGGATAGTCAGCCGCTTTCGCGCTTCCTGCAGTCAAAAAAGATGCATTTACGGGGGACTTCTCATCATTTAATTTCTGAAACCCCTGGTCGAGCCCAGGCGTGGGAACAAGAACCAGCTCGAACCCGTGCTTGGCAAAAAACTCCGAGAATTTTTCAGATAACACATGGTATGAAGAGCCAGGCTGACCAGTAGCGATATATGCTTTTTTGGGTGGTATCGGATCAACATAAAAAAACAATGCGATCAGCCCCACCAATATCAAAGGTGTCAGCATTCCGAAATATCGGATCACGTAGCGCCAACCTAGGATCTCCCGGCCAAAATCTCGACGGAAATAGTCAAAGAAATCTGGCCATACGGTGTCGGTATCGGGCCGTTTTTTTATTGCCATGAATTTTCTACTTGTTACGCTAAATATTAGTCTTGATCAATCGAGTAGA